>CAMOUZ010000073.1 GCA_946626795.1 uncultured Clostridia bacterium | reverse complement strand
AGTCATCCCTTTCGCCTTGCGGATATTATAAAGCAACTCGGCGTATTTCGCGGTGAGCTCACTGGTATTCGGATCAACGATCGTGACGCCGTCCAGCTTTGCGTCCGGACACTTCGCGTAAATTACCGCGGGATCGCCCACCAAGGTCAGACGAGCGATCTTCTTCTCGCTGATGATCTCGGCGGCGCGAATAATACGCTCTTCTTCGCCTTCCGCGAGTACGATATGCTTATTCAGCAAAACGGCTTTTTGCTTGATTTCATCCATCAATTTAGACATTTTCCCATCTCCTTTATAAAACGCTTTATTATAAGCAAAAAAAAATGTATAATAATTATAAACCCGTATTGCGGGAAAAAGCAAGGATATAAACGTATTTATATATAAAATTACAGTATGAAAATCGCCGCGATCACCGCCGAATTCAATCCTCTGCATAACGGACATCTCCGTCTTCTTTGCGCCGTCAAAGAGGAGCTCGCTCCCGACCTTATTCTCGTCCTGCTCGGAGGGGACGTCACGCAAAGAGGCGAGCTCGCCCTTTTCGACAAATATACGAGAGCAAAACACGCCGTTAAAGCAGGTGCGGATATCGTTTTGGAGCTGCCGCAGATCTTCGCATCCTCTTGCGCGGAACGCTTTGCGGACGCCGCCGTCAAAACCCTTTCTTCCATAGACGCCGAAGAAAAATATATATGTTTCGGGAGCGAATGCGGCGATCTTTCCGCCATCGAAAACGCGGCGAAGATATTAAACGACGAGCCCGAAGAGATCTCCGAGGAAATGCGCGCCCTTCTTGAAATGGGCTGTTCCTATCCTTCGGCACGGGCGCAAGCTTTCCTGCATTACGCCGCGGCGCGGAATATCTCCGTCGCGGATCCGACCTTGCCGAATAATATCCTCGCGATCGAATACCTTCGCTCCGCACTGAAAAGAGGCGGCGTGACGCCTTACACCCTTATGCGAAACGGAGCATATCAAAACTCCGTCGTCGGGGAGAAAGAGCCCTCGGCATCCGCTCTTCGTCGCGCCTTTTTCGAGGGGGCTCCGACGGAAAGCTACCTTCCCGCCATGCCCGAATACGTGGCGAAGGATCTCGCTGCCGTAGGGAAAACCGACCATTTCTCCCCCCTTCTGCTTTATCGTCTCTCGACGATCAGCGCGGAGGGATTAAAACGCATAAACGACGTGACCGAAGGGATCGAAAACCGCATCTTGCGCCTTGCGAAGGAATCCAAAGACGTTTCCTCCCTTGTAAAAGCTGTCTCCACAAAGCGCTACACCGAAGCGCGCGTCTCGCGCATCCTTGTCAGCACTTTACTCGGCGTCACGAAACTCGCTTTCGGGAGCGAGATCGAGGGGCCGCCTTATTACAAAGTCCTCGCGGTGAAAAAAGAAAAGACCAACCTTCTCTCTCTTTTAAGCCGCACGGGGCAAGTGATTACGGGCGAGACCGAAGCGAAAGAAAGCGGGCGTTTCGCGGCGGGCATCGACGCGAAAGCTCATGAGATCTATGCGATCGCCAAAGAAGACCCCGACATCGAATGCGGCATGCTCGTTCTTTAATCATAAAAAAATCGCCCCCACTCCTAAACACAATCCGAACGTGATAAGCGCCTGCGTCCCTTTCATCAGTAGTAATTTTCCGCTTTTCACCCCCGCTTTCCCGAGAAAAGCCAAGCTTTGCAAAATAACGGATATCCCGCCGAAAGAGATCGCCGACGCCGCGAGCGCCGCCGTAAGATATGAGGGCAAAGCGCATTCCGAGAAGACGACGCATCCTCGCGTCACCTCGAAAAAGGAATAAATAAGCCCCGAAACCACATTCGAGCGCGCGAAAATATTCGTTCCGAAAAGCCCGACGATATCCGTAAAGATATCCGCCGAAAGATTCGTCAGCGCGATAAATCCTCCGACGAGCGCAAGAGACAGCACGCTTTCATACATCGCGTCCGATAAGAGGGTGTCGCTCTTCCCCGTCAAGAGCGGCGGAAGGTTTTTCTCCGCCTTTTTTCTTTTTTTGATACAATGCAAACATCCATTCAGCAAGGCGCCGAGATAATGAGAGATCAAGATCACCCAGCCTGCTTTCACGTTTCCGAGAATGACAGACCCGACGCTCCCGAGCACGAACATACTCCCGCTCGTAGATGCAAAAGAGGAGGCGCGAAGAACGTCCTCTTCCGTTATGAGCCCCTTTTCATAGAGGTCCCCGAGCACACGCGCCCCGACGGGATATCCACTGAGAAGGCTCATCACCAAGGCGTAACCGCAGATCGGCGCAACGCCGTACACTTTGGAGACGGGCTTCCCCACTGAACGGGAGATCCCTTCCGCGCCGCCCACCGCCGTAAAAAGCTTGGTAAAAAAGAAATACGGCAACATCGAGGGCAAGACCGACGCCGTAAAAAGAAGAAGCCCGTTCTTCACCGACGTGAAATAACGTGAAGGATCGATGAGGAGCGCAACTAAGATAAAGAGAATGAGGATCGCCGATTTTCGGGCACGCATATCGATTTATATGCCGCGCCATTCCCGAATATCGTAAAAAAAACTCCCTTCGCAAGGAAGGGAGCGGGAAATTCATCCGAAAAGCTTATCTATCGTCTTTATTCGTGCGCTTGCGAAACTCATTGCGCACCTCCTCGATAAGCATCAAAGAGTCATTCAGGCGAACGGCGGAATCATAAAGCTGCGCATCCAATTTCTGCGTGACGGAATATTTGAGCTGTTCGCAATAATCGCGCGTGGTGCGAATCAAAGAATCCGCTTCCTCTTTGGCTTGGGCGAGGATATCCGACTCATTCAATAATTTTTCACGCGTGGCATTCGCATTGCGCAAGACAGCGTCCGCTTTCCGCTGCGCGTCGGCGATGAGCTCGTCTTGCTGTTTCAAAATGGACATCGCGTCGTAAAAGCTCTGCGGGACGGCGTCGCGCAACTGTCCGAGGATCTCCGCAACTCTGTCTTGATCCACATACACTTTGCCGGAGAAGAATCCCTTCTTCTTACTCAAAAGAAGATCTTCCAATTCGTCGATAATCGCTACAACGTCATCCATTTTTCTTCCTCCTATACCGCGTGACGAGCGCCGCCACGTTTTCGCTTACATACTTCTCCGCATTTTCGCCGCGAAGGATCGCCGCACGCGCCGCCGTGGAATTCACGTCCGAAAGCGCTTCCTTCGCAAAGAAAAAGACCGTTTCTTTTCCATGAGCGCGGTTATACGCCGCCATTTCTTCCTCATATGGGATATCTCCCGCGCCGCGAATCCCGCGGACGAGGACATCCGCGCCCACCTTTTCCGCCGCGTCGACCGCCATCCCGTCGTAAAAGAAAGCTTCGATCCTCTCCCCGAACGCCGCTTTCAGCATTTCGAGCCGCTCCGATACGGAGAACATCGTCTCTTTTTCCGGATTCACGAGGATCGCCACCGCCGTTTCGTCAAAGGCGCGGAGCGCGGCTTCGATGATTGCTTCGTGTCCGCGCGTCGGCGGATCGAATGTCCCTGTGACCAAACATTTAGGCATAAATCAATCTTACAATATTTGGGGCATTTTGTCAACTTTTGATCATTTTTCCACGGAAAGGAAATCGATCGTGACGCTGCCGTACTTCCGCCGATCCGTGCAGGTCCAACGCGGGGGCAAGACGAGATCCCGCTCCGTCGCGTGCTCGAAGACGACGCTTCCCGTCGGAGCAAGCACGTCTTTTTCTTCGATTTCACGCAAAATATCCTCGTAAAAATCAGCTTTATAAGGCGGATCAAGGAAGATGAGATCGAACCTCGCGCCTTGCAAAGAAGCAAGGGCTTGGGCATAATCCCGTTCCAAAATCTGCGCTTCTTTTTCCGCGCCGACCTTCGCAAAATTCTTCTTGATGAGGGCGATGCTCTCCCTCGAACTGTCCACCGTCACAACGCGCGCCGCGCCGCGCGAAAGCGCCTCCACGCTCATCGCTCCGCTCCCGCCGAAAAGATCGAGAAAAGACGCTCCTGCGATGCAAAACTGCAAAAGATTGAAGATATTCTCCTTAATACGATCCGTCGTCGGACGAACCGACACGTCCTTGGGCGAAAAAAGAGTCCTGCCTTTATATTTTCCCGCGATGACTCTCATATCTCCTCCTTCTCCGTCAAAATGCGATCGGGGTGAATGTCCGTAGCTTCGACTTCGACCTTCGGAAGCTCCTGCCGGGAAAATGCGAGCGCTATGCTTTTCCCCTTGAAATCAGATAAAAAACGATCGTAATAGCCCTTCCCTCTACCTAGGCGAGCGCGGCTTTTATCATAGCCGAGAAGAGGAATGACCGCAAGATCGATCCCCCCGAGATAAGGCTCCCCGAGGGGCTCCTCTATGCCGTAGGCGTCCTTTTGGAGCATGTCGCCCGCGCAGTAAGGGACAGGAAACATTTCTTCTCCTTCTATGCGCGGCAAAAAGACGGATTTCCCCGACGAAAGGGCGCGTTCGACGATAAACCGCGTGTCCGCTTCCTCCTCCGTCGAATAATAGATAAAAATGGTCTTAGCTTTCTGATAAAAAGGATGAGAAAGGAGCTTGTCCGCAATGCGCGCGGAAAAGGTTATCCGCTCTTCTTTCGTCATGCGGGACAGCCGCTCTTTGACAATCTTTCTTTGTAATTTCTTATCCTTCATATCGTCTTTCCGCCCGAGGGGTGTCATATCCGACAAGCACTTCATAAGGGATCGTGCCGCGCCGATCTGCGACGTACGCCGCGTCGAGCTCTTCGGACATTATTATAACACGATCGCCGACGCATAAGTCAACCCGTTCGGTCACAACTTCAAAAGTATCCATACATACCGCCGCGATACGGCATCTCGCGCCCTTACAGATCACATCGCGCCCCACCTCTCTCCTGTCGATCCCGTCTGCATATCCTCCGAGTACGGTGCAAGCGGTCAAGGGGCGATCCGCGAGAAATGCGCCTCCGTATCCGAGGGTGTCTCCTTTTGCAATCCTTTTCACGCAAAGGATCTCCGAGGAGACCTCCATTGCGGGCGCAAGGGAAGAAAGCTCCCCATAACCGTAAGCGGCAAGTCCCACGCGAAGCATATCATATTTCCCCGCTTCCACCCGACCCGAAGCCGTGACATGGGTGATCGGAAGAGGCAATTCCCTTGCCGCATAAGCGCCGAAGATCGCTTCGAGGCAGGCGTCGAAGGCTTGATTTTGCCTTTTCACGTTTTCACCGCTCTCCTTGTAATGGGTGGCGATCCCTTCGAGACGAACGCCATGCTCTGCGAGAAAAAGTGCCGCTTTCACACACTCCTTCGGTGAGCGAAAGCCCATTCGATGCATTCCGCTATCCACTTTTAGGTGACAACGACAGACCTTTCCCGAAGAGACGGCGCTCTTCAAATAACTTTCTTCCCCGATGATCGGAACGAGATCATACTCCGCGACGAGATCAAGCGCGGAGACTCTCGGTGCAGTCACGAGAATATCTTTCCGCACGACGGAGCGAAGCTTTTCCCCTTCCTCCTCCGCAGCGACGCCGTACGCCGCCGCCTCCGCTTGCGCGACTTCGAACATTCCGTGCCCATAGCCATTTGCCTTACACATCAAAATAAGCGGCTTACCCGTGGCAAGCCGCATATTTCTTAGATTTCGCTCGATCCGTTCCTTCCGCACCGTGACTATCATAGCGATAGTACTATATGCGAAAGTGAGAAGGAAATTACCGATTCGCGTAATAATTGATCAAACAACCGTCCTTGATGATCTTCTTCTCGTCGTCCGTCAGTTTATCGACGAAAGCCTCGCTCTTCAATACCTTTTCTCCGCGGACGATATAAAGCTCGAACGGCAAGTCTTCCGCAAGAGACTTCTTCACGTTCGGCACGATGACGATATCCCCCACCTCGAAATTCGCCTGCGTGATATAGGGAAGCATGCCCCAATTGATCAAGTTGCTTCTATACCGCTTCGTGGCGTATTCACGCGCAAAATTACAGCCGCCGCCCAAGACGCGTTGACAGCTCGCCGCCTGCTCTCTTGCG
>CAMOUZ010000072.1 GCA_946626795.1 uncultured Clostridia bacterium | reverse complement strand
CTCTTTACGATCTTGCCGCTTTTGGTGACGGCGCCGAATGCCGCCTCCGCCACGTATGTTTTCAATGGCAAAGAGCAGACCTTCGCTTTGACGGAGGACGCGGATTTCACGGCGTATTACACCGTTTCCGATCGTACGATGACGAATGCCGGATCGAAGATCGTGACCGCAAGCTTGAAGAACGCAAACTACGCTTGGAACGAAGTCGGCTCTCCGACGGCGAATAAGACCTTCACCTTTACGATCGCGAATCGAGCCGTCATCCTGCCCACGCTTTCTGTGGCTACGGCGGTTTATCCCGTGCAGGCGGGCACCTTCTTCTTACAAGAAGACGCGGCGAGCGCGGCGTATTATAATTATCCCTTGGGCGACCTTGCGAAAAGCGACGTCGGCGCTTATTCCGTCACCATCACCTTGAAAGACAAGGAGAACACCCATTGGGGCGCGGAGGAGACGGACGTTGCGGACAAAGTGATCGCTTTCTCGATCACGCCGCTTTTGGTGAAAGCGCCCCTCGCGGCGGCTGCCGCTTATGTTTATGACGGCGCGTCGAAGACCTTCGCTTTGACGGAAGATGCGGACTTCACGCAGTATTATGAGGTCTCGGGTCGCACGAGAACGGACGCGGGCACGCAGACGGTGACCGTCGCTTTGAAGAACGCGAATTACGCTTGGAATGAGACCGGTTATCCGACGGCGAATAAGACTTTCGATTTCACGATCTCCAAGAGATCGGTCGCAGTGCCGACCCTTACTTCGGTGTCTGCCGTTTATACGGGGAGCACTTTGACTTTCGCTTTGACGCCGGATGAAGCGAACAGCCCCTATTACGCTTATTCCGAAGACGACCTCAAAAAGACGAATGTCGGGGCGTATGTCGTCGAGATACATCTTGTTTCTTCGGCGAATACCTATTGGGGCGAAGACGAGACGGACGTGCAGAATAAGAGCTTTGATTTCGTTGTCACGCCGCTCCTTGTGACGGCGCCGAAAGCGACTTCCGCCATCTATACCTTCAACGGCGAAGCGCAGACTTTCGCTTTGCGTGAGTCCCCGACCTTTGCGACGGGATATTACACGATTTCCGACCGCACGATGACGAATGCGGGCGAGAAGACGGTGACCGTGCGTTTGAATAATCAGAATTACGCTTGGAACGAGACGGGCTATCCGACGGCGGATAAGACCTTTACTTTCACGATCCTCCCGAAGCCCATTGCGAAGCCCACGCCTATTGCGAAGCAATATTTCTGTACGGGCGCGGAGCAGACCTTTGCTTTGGCGAGCGGGGAAGGATACGAGATCAAGAATAACGTCCGCTCGGCGGCGGGCGAATATAAAGTCACGGTCTCTCTCCTCGGCTCGAATTACGTTTGGGCGGACGAGACCACGGCGGATCTTTCCTTCGACTTCGTCATTTCCCATAAGTATTCGCAAAGGAAGGCCTCCGCGGAATATCTCGTTGCGACGGCGTCTTGCGAGCACGGCGACGTTTATCGTTATGCTTGCGTGTGCGGCGCGGCGTCTCCCGATCTTACGTATGAGAATACCGAGGCGCTCGGGCATGATTATGAAGTGACCTTCGTTTGGGACGAGACGGCGCACACCGCAGTGGCGAATGTCGTCTGTCATCGCGACAGCGCGCATAATAAGACGATTCCCGCGGAAGTGACCTTGGATCAGATCGCTCCGGGCGTGGCGCAGGGCTATAACGTATATACCGCGACGGTTCGTCTCGATCGGGTGTATACCTCCGAGTTGCGTGAGATTATTCCCGCCATCGGCTTTGATTACAGCGAGCCGGAATGGACGTGGGTCACGACGGCGGACGGATATGACGTCACCGCCACCTTCTCTTGTGTCACCCCGGGATATGAAAGCGTCAAGGAAGTCCGTATCCCCGAAGGATTCACCCTTCGTGAGGAGAGCGGCACCACGTATTCGTATAATGTATCCGTCGTCTTTAACGGCGTGGAATACGCCGATAAAAAGATCATGACGAAGCCGAGGCTTACTTTCGATCTGAATGGCGGCGCTTCGAATTATTCCTTGCGGATCGATCCCGTGTACGTGATGCCGAATACGAATGTGACCGATCTTTTCCCGTCCGTTCCCGTGAAGAGCGGCGCCGCGTTCTTAAAGTGGCAGAGCGATAACGGCGTATCCGTCCTTTGGTCGAACGGCTCGTATACGACGTTCGTCATCGGGCGAAACGACGTGGAGTTCAGAGCGGTTTGGGTGAGCCATGGCACGCTTACCGTCTCGGTGAAGGATATCGCGGGCGACGCATTCACCGATTGCACGGTCTATGTCAAGCAGAGCGGCGAAGTGATCGCGACGAGCGGCGTAAATCAGCAAGGAGTCGTCAGCTTTGACGGTCTCGAATACGGGAATTATACCGTTGTCGTCGAGTATTCCGTCGAGAATCAAGTCATTTATACGACGGGCACCATCCTCGTGAATGCGGGCGCCGAGGTTTCCGTTACGTTCAGCACCAAGCGTTTCAATACCGAGCTTGTCGATAACG
This sequence comes from uncultured Clostridia bacterium, assembly GCA_946626795.1. Taxonomy (GTDB): domain Bacteria; phylum Bacillota; class Clostridia; order Christensenellales; family CAG-1252; genus CAG-1252. Next base: position 3,598 of record CAMOUZ010000072.1, on the reverse strand, counting down.
GCGTAAATGTTTCCGTGGAGAATTTGGAGAACGCAGTCTCCGCCGAGGAGAAGCAAATCATCGTCACCACGGCGAAAGAGGGCGACGTCACCGAGATCAAAGTCAGGCTCGAAGTGAATGAAGAGGTGGATGCGGTTTCCGCCGAAGAATTGCGTGCGTTCGTCGAGGACAAGACCGATGAGGAGAAGAAGGTCGTCCGTTATACCGACGTCACCCTTGTGAAGACGGTCGTTGCGATCGATGCGAATGGGCAGGAGTCTTCGGATACCGTAGATTTGGCGGCATCGGAAGATTTCATCGAGATCTGTTTCGCCGTTTCGGAGGATATCTATCAAGCGCTCGCGGACGTGCATGGCACGGTGGAGAATCTGCTTGTCGCGAGGCGTTCCGTTACGGACGGCACGTCCTCTGTCGAGTATTTGAGCAAGCGGCTCTCGAAAGAGGAGGCGGCAAATAGCAACGAAGACTGCTATTACATTATCGAGGACGCGGAGAAGGGCGTGCCCCTTATCGTCGTGCATACCAAGAATTTTGACAATACGACGTATGGTCTCTGTGTCAGTCAGGACAGCGTGCTCGCGGAGAATGACATCACGCTTATCGTCACGAATTGGACGTACGGAGAGACTCCCGTTCTTCCGACGGTCACGGCGAAACACGGCACTCCCGTTGTCAAATATCGTCGCGTTTTGGGAGAAGGGGAATACGGCGAATGGTTGAGCGTGCTCCCGACCGACGCGGGGAGCTATGTCGTCACGGCATATGTGGAGGCGGACGAAGAATATGCGCGTGTCGAGACCCTTGCGGATCTTGTCATCGCCAAAGCGACGATCGACGTTTCGGGACTTTCCCTGAAAGATCTCGTCGCGGACTATGACGGCGACGTCCATAGCATTGTGCTCGAAGGGGATCTGCCGGCAGGCATTCTCGAAGTCCGTTACGAGGGGAATGCGCAAGTGGATGTCGGCACGTATACCGTCACGGTGCGGTTCGTCGTAGGAGAGAATTACGAAGCGATCGCGGATATGACCGCGGTTTTGACCATTCGAGCGGAAGAAGATGCATCCAAGCGCAATCTGTGGTTGTTCTGGACGCTCCTCGGCGTCGGCGCTGCCGAGCTCCTCGGCATAGGTTTCTTCCTCATCGCGAAAAGACGCAAGAAAAAGGGGGATGACGAAGTGAAAGGCGCCGCCTGCGTCGCCTCGCTCTATGCGCTTACCAAGGGCGCTTATCTCGCCGTCTTGCTTTCTCTCGCGGCGGTGGATCTTGCGCTTTTGATCCTTATCATCGTGATGATCGTAAAGGAAAAGAAAAAGAAGAAAGCGAAGGAATGATGAAAGAATAAAAGGATGCGAAGGGCTTTTCTCGGAAGAGTAAAAGTCCTTCTTTTTTTTGTCATGTCGGAAAAAAGAAATGACTTTGACATTTTTTGCAAGAAAGTATACAATAAAAGAATAAAGTATGAGGAGAGACGCTATGCTCGCATTGATTTCGGCTCTGCATGAGCCCGTTGGATACGTATTGGGCATTCTCGCTGCCATCTTGATCCTGTTGGTCGTTTATGCCGCCATGATGACGCTTTACGTCACCTTGCGCAAGAAGAAGGCGGGGGCGAAATTCTTGCCCGAGATCTTGATGATGGTGATCATTTCCGTCTTGAATATCACCGTGAAGATCTGCCTCCTCGCGAGGAATGTGGATTTCGACGGCGTGGCGGAAGAGGGCGGACATGCTTTTACGCTTGCGTATGGCGTCACGGATATCTTCCGCGCTTTGTATGCGAATATCGGGAATTTCACGTTTGAAGGCTTGGACGGGCTGTATGCCACCACGATATCCAAGCTCCTCCAAACCTTTTATTACGGCACGTCTTTCCTGACCGCTCTCGTCTTCGCGAGCGTCATCTTGGCGACGGCGAATTACGAATTCTTTTCTTGGGTCTCCGTCCGCATTCGCAAGGTGTATGCGAAAATTCTCGGCAGGAAGTACGACGTTTATGTCTTCACCGCGCTGACGGAGGAGACCATTCTTCTTGCGGAGTCCATCAAGAAGAACGAAGGGAAGGATGATTCCTTCGGCGATGCGGCATCCAAGTCCCGCAAAAAAGAGCGTTTCATCGTTTTCGCGGGGCCCGAGCTCGAAAGCTTCGATCGCAAGAACGAGCTCTGTCGCCGCGTGATGGCGAACGGCTTCTATTATTGGTCGTATAATGAGAGCGGTAAGGCGGCGGCGAAAGAGGATAAAGAGAAGAGCATCATCAAGACCCTCCGTCTTTCCGTCCGAAACGGGCTCGACTCCATGACGGATAAGAAGGGGAGAGCGCGCGTCGTCGTTTTTTCTTTCAATTCTTTCGATCATATCCCGCAGGAAGAGCAGAATATGGATTTCGTCTTCCAAGACATCGAGCGTTATATCGCGGAGCTCCGTTTGGAGAAAAAGAGCGCTGTCGTTTTGCGGAATATTCGCAAGGCGTGCTTTATCGAGTATTACGTCCTCACCGAGCGGGAAGTGAATTATCAAGCGTATCAATATAAGGTGGATCAATACCGCGCCTCTGTCAAGAAGATCGTGACCTCCGCGCTTTATGAGGAATGGACGGGAAAGAAAGACAGCGCTCCGAAGACGTGGGCGGAGCTCTCGGAAGAGGGGAAAGGCGCCTTCTTGAATGTGAAGTTCGACGCCGCGGCCTTTCCGCGGAAGAACGCGCTTTACAAGTTCTTCCAAGAACAGGGCTTGAAGCATAAAGAGGTGGTCGAGCTTTTCTCTTACATCTCGAACGTCGGCGTCTGGAATGAAGCGACGGCGATCTCGTACTCCGCGGTGGAAGCCTTCCAGCAAGTCCTCAATGAGTATCCGGAGGACGTGCCGAGTTTTTATCAAAAAGAGATGCGCGTCTGTTCCATCGGTTACGGGCTCACTGCGCAGACTATCGTGAAGAACCTTTACGTGCAGACCTCGAATATCTTCACGGAAGGGGAAGGGAAGGACGTACGCACCGTGACTTCCACGTTCCGCGTGGACGCTTACGATCCCTCGGCAGCCGATATCGCGGGGCTTTTGCAGTATGAAAATCCCTTGACCGTTTGTCTGGACGCGGCGAAAGAGAAGAATAGAGTTCCGCCGAAAAAGAGCGAAGAAGAGATCAAAAAGGCGGTGGAGAATAAAGTGGACGCCAAGATGGCGGAGTCTTGGGCGCGCATACGCGCGGAGATCCGCAGGACGAGCGAAGCCGCGGTGAGAAAGGATCAAATCGTCTCGAAATGCTTTTCCGAGCGTTACAGCAGCGACGAGGAGATATCTCCCATTATGATCTCCCTTAATGAGATCTCCGCCTTGGATTTCGAGTGCGTGAAAAATTTGGACGCTTTGACGGGGGAGGATAAGAGTCCAAAACGCCCGCAGTTCATCACCATCGCGACGGGCGACGATTTTCATAATATCAAGATCGTGAATGCTCTCGTCCTCGACATTTTGAAGGAGAATGCGGGTGAGAAGCAGATCATTTTCGTGAATGTTTGGGATGAGAAAAATATCGACCTCATCAATCATTACGACGCTTTCGACGACAAGCCCTCCACGCGTTGTTTCTCCGTGCAGG
>CAMOUZ010000071.1 GCA_946626795.1 uncultured Clostridia bacterium | reverse complement strand
TAGATGCAGGCAGGGCGCAATGGGTCGCCGTTATGCCTGATCATAAGGAGAAAATATGAAATTTGATTTTGAATTAGTGGGAAAAGTCGGCTCTATGGCGCTCATCGACAAGAAGCGCAACGCATTGAGTTATGACACCGTTGCGCGGATCTCGCAGGATCTTCGCCCGGGCGACATTTGGGTGACGTCGGGCGCGGTGGAAGTCGGCAGGCTTGATTATATCAAGAGGAACGGCTTCGAGATCGCTGGGGACGAGGAGGACGTAAAGACGGATTACAGCGCGCAAGGGCAGACCGTCCTTATGAATACCTATCGGCAGTTCATCGACCCCAAGTACAGCGTGCGCCAGATCCTCGTGGAGCATCAACATTTCAATGATCCCGAGAAGCGGGAGCACCTCCGCGCGATGCTTCTCCGCGCGCGGGAACAAGGCGCCATCCCCATCATCAATTATAATGACGCCGTGAGCTGTGAAGAGACCAGAAATCTCGAAATCCGCGATCTCCAATTAAAGTCCGCCCACGTCGTGCAATGCGTGGATAATGACGAGACGGCGAGTCAGATCGCCTGCTTGATGAAGGCGAAGACCCTCCTCATCATGAGCTCCACCGACGGCATCTATACGGACAGCAAAGATAAGAGCACCCTTGTTTCTCTCATCGGCGGCAAGGATATCGACGAGCTCATCAAGAACGTCGAATATCATCAGACCCTCTGCGAAGGCGCCAGCCGTAAAGGCGCGGGCGGCGCGAAGGCGAAGCTCGAATATATTAAAGAGCCGCTCCGCAATGGCACCACCGTCATCATCGGCAGTTCGCAATTCTCCATTCGCGAGCTTTTGGAAGGCTCCGTCCCGAGAACGGTCATCAAGACGTATTGAGGAAATGAGACGTTTAAAAAGATAAAGAAAGCATCGCCCGCTCCCTCGCTTCGAGAAGGAGCGGGTTTTTATGTGTAAATTTCTTCCTTTTTGCCATACTAGCCTCGGAGGCAGTATGAAAGCTACGGGTATTTTAAGAAGGATAGATGAGCTCGGACGGGTGGTGATCCCGAAAGAGATCAGAAAAAGCATGAAGATGAGAGAGGGCGAGGAACTCGAAATCTATACCACGGAGGAGGAGGTCGTTCTGCGCAAGTACAGCGAGATGTCCTCTTTGGAAAAGTTCTCGCGCACCCTTGCCGCCGCCATTTATAAAGTGACGGGAAAAGCGGCGATCATCACGGACACGGACAAAATCATCGCCGCCGCAGGAAAGGGTGTTCCCGAAGAGGGAAGCGCCATTCCGGAGGCTTTAAGGTCTATTTTGCAGGAGAGGCGGCGCGTGACGCTCGGCGAGGGGCGCTGCCAGACGCTCGGCGTGGAGGGCGTCCGCTCGGAGATCGTGCAACCCATTCTCTCCGCGGGAGATCTTTTCGGTGCGATCCTGCTCCTCTCCAAAGAGCCCGTCACGAAGGCGGACGAACAATTGGCGGCAACCGGTGCAAGCTTCTTTGAAGAGCAGATCGGACGATAAAGCTTACGCTAAAAGGGTGGGCATACTCACCGTCATCACCGTCCTTGCGAAGGTGGTGGGCGCGCTTTATCGCATCCCGCTTACGAATCTCATCGGCGCGGAGGGCGTGGGGGTATATCAGCTTGTTTTCAGTATTTACGCCCTTGCCATCGCCTTGACTTCCTCTTTCCATACGACCTTGATCTCGCGGCAGGTGGCGGCGTATCGCGCCTTGGGGGAAAGGGAGAAGGCGAGAGGGTATTTCCTGACTGCGCTTGTTGAGAGCGGCATTTCCGCCTTTCTCGCAGCGGGCGTCCTTTTTCTTTTCGGAGAGACGATCGCAAGAGCGCAGGGGGCTGTGGGCGGAGGCGTCGGGTATCGCGTCATCGCGCCCGCCGTGCTTTTCGTCTCTTTCCTTTCCGCTTTAAAAGGGTGGTTTAATGGAAATATGCGTCTTGCGCCCACGGCGGCTTCTCTTCTCATCGAGCAGACGGTGAAGCTCGGCGTCGGGCTTTCCCTCGCTTATCTTTTTCGAGAGAGGGGCGCGGTGCAAGCCGCTGCTGCGGCGCTTTTCGGCGTGACGACGGCGGAGGCTTTGGCGGTCTTGGTCTTGGCGGTCCTTTATCTCAAACAAAGAGACGCTTCGGGGCTTTCCCGGGTGCCTTTCCGCACGGTGCTTCGCGAGGGGCTTCCCTTACGCTTCGGCGGGGGGATCATGCCTCTTGCCGCTTTCGCGGACAGTTTTCTCATCGTGCGTTTGCTCTTCCTCTTCGGCGTGGAGCGGACGGCGGGCGTCGCCACGTACGGCATTTATGCCGGCGCAGTGGATTCCATCTTGAATTTCCCCGTCGTGCTTGTCCTTGCCGTCGCGGTCGCCATTATCCCCGTCATATCGAGGAGCAAGGCGATGCGTGACGTCGTTTCTCTTAAAGAGAAAAGCACGCTGACTTTAAAGATCGCCCTTGTCATCAGCCTGCCTTGCGCCTTGGCGCTTCTCGTGCTTGCGCCGCAGGCGATCAGACTTTTGTATCCCGTTTTTTCGGCGGAGGAGAGCTTGCTTGCCTCTCGACTTCTTCGGATCTCATCGGCAAGCGTGATCTTCCTCTCCCTGACGCAGATCTACGCCGCGCTCTTGCAGTCTATCGACAGAGCAGACGTGGCGGCGGAGGCGCTTGCCGTCTCCGTGCTCGTGCGCGTGATCCTATTATGCGCGCTCGTGCCACGCATCGGGGCGATCGGCATCGCCGTTTCCGGTCTCGTCTCTTATGCGCTCACCACCGTACTCGACCTCGTCAAGTGGCTTCAATACACGGGGCGGGCGAAAAATGCCGTCAAAACTCTTGCTTCGGTCGGCTTGTCGGGTGGTATAATGGTATTGACGATATTGGCACCCGCGATGCTTTTCGAGAATGCGATGGTCTCGATCTTGACCTCGGCGGCGATAGGTTCCTTGATCTATTTTCTCATCATCTTGCGCTTGCACGTTTTCTCCTCCAAGGAGCTTATGTCGATGCCTTTTTCGTCCATTACCACCAAGATCGGGAGATAATATGAGCGATATTTACAAAGTGACGGCAGGCTCGGTCCTGCAAAACAGAGCCTTCTCGGTGCCGCAGGGCGCGGAGCTTCGGGTGGAGGGGATCGAAGAGAAAGATTTTCCCGCCCTCCGCGATAAATTGATACATATCGTCGGGGACGTCGTCTGCCGTTTGGACGGCAAGGAAGGGCGGCTCTCCGCGCTTTCCTATGCGGGCGAGACTCTTCTTACGGTGCCCGCTTCTCCTTTCCTCGAAAAAGAGCGTTTCGATTTTTATGACCTCATCTATATCATCCATCGCCTGCGCGATGAGGATGGCTGCGAATGGGACAAGGCGCAGACCCATGAGTCCATTCGCTCGAATGCGGTGGAAGAGGCGTTGGAGCTCGTCGAGGCTATCAATAATAAAGATATCCCGAATATGCAGGAAGAGACGGGAGACGTCCTCTTGCAGGGCGCTTTCCACGCCGTCATCGCGGAGGACGGGAAGGAGTACGACATCTATGACGTCCTGAGCGCGATGTGCAAGAAGCTCATCTTCCGTCATCCCCATGTCTTCGGGACGGTGAAAGCCGCAAATGCCGAGGAAGCTCTCGCTGCTTGGGAAGCCGCGAAGATGAAAGAGAAAAAGCAGAAGAACGTCACCGAGCGCATGACGCACATCGCGGGGAGTCTTCCGCAGACCATGCGCGCGGCAAAGGTGCAAAAATACGCCGCTACGGTCGGCTTCGATTTTGCGAGCGCCGAAGAGAGCGCGAAAAAAGTGTCCGAAGAGCTGGCGGAGTTTCTCGCCGCGGAGGACGCGGAGAAAGAAATGGAGGGCGGAGACCTTCTTTTCGCCGCGATCAATACCCTTCGGAAGCGCGGAGTGAATCCGGAAATGGCGCTCCTTCGTTCGGTGGATAAATTCGTGCGCAGATTCTCGAAGGTGGAGGAGAGAGTGCTCGCCTCCGGTCGTAAGATGCAGGATCTCGGCATAGAAGAGCTGGATCGCATTTACGAGGAAGTCAAGGGTGAGGAATAAGGGCGTAAGCATCGGCAAGGTGCGCCTTGCTTCCAACGCCGTTTTCGCTCCGATGGCGGGGTATTCCGACCTCGGCGCGCGCTACCTTGCGCGGCTTTACGGCGCGGGGTTGACTTGCAGCGAAATGGTCAGCGCGAAAGGGCTGATCTATGCAAATAAAGAGACTCGCACCCTCCTTGAAAAGACGAAGATCGAGACCCCTTTTGCGGCGCAGCTTTTCACGTCCTCGCCCGAATGCATGGACAAGGCGGTGCGCCTCCTTCCCGAAGGTATCGATATCGTAGATATCAATATGGGCTGTCCCGCTCCCAAGATCGTGAAGAACGGAGAGGGGAGCGCGCTCCTCAATGATCCCGTCCTCGCAGGAGAGATCGTCGCGGCGGCGGTGGGCGCTTCTTCGCGTCCCGTCACCGTCAAAATGCGCCTCGGCTTCGCGATGGGAGATTTTAAAGCGGACGTCCTTGCGAAAGCGGTGGAGAAAGCGGGCGCTTCCGCCGTAACCGTCCACGGCAGATACAGGGAGCAAATGTACGCGGGTTCGGTGGATCTCGGGAAGATCCGCGCGGTCAGAGACGCCGTCGGGATCACGCTTTTTGCGAATGGGGACGTGCGCTCTTTCCGCGATTACGAAAGGACGCTCGAGATGACGAAAGCGGATGGCGTGATGATCGGAAGAGGCGCGCTCGGACATTACGGACTTTTCGCGGAGATCGCGGGGATCACGGTGGATCGCACGCCCTATGAGGACATCTCTTTGCAGGTGGAGTATCTCAAAAAGCTTTATCCCGAGCGCGTCGTCGTGAACCTGATGAAACACCACGTCTGCGCTTATGCTGCCGGCATGGCGGGCGTTGCGAAGGAGATAAGGGAGAAGGTCCATAAAGCCGCTTCTTTCGCAGAGCTGCAAGCCGTCGTGGACGGGTATTTCCGTTGATGCGCGGCAAAGAAATACTTTCTTTTTGAGGCATATTCTTTGGATCGGACGGAGCTATTCGCCCGTTTTTTTTATGATATGCGCTTGATTTTGTTTTACAAGCGCGCGCGTGAAAGAGTATAATGAAGAAAAATAAATCTATGAGGTGTTTCTATGGATAAACTTACCGTAAAAGACATTGACGTAAAAGGCAAGAGGTGTCTCGTTCGCGTGGATTTCAACGTTCCGATGAAAGACGGCGTCATCACGGATGACAACCGTATCAACGGCGCGCTTCCCACGATCAAGTATCTCATCGAGCATGGCGCAAAGGTCATCCTCTGCTCTCATATGGGCAAGCCGCACAACGTGCTTTCCGCGGGCTGGGGGCTGAATAAGAAAGAGAAAGCCAAGCTCGAGGCGCTTCCCGAGGCGGAGAGACCCGCGGCGGAGGCGGAGATGATGGCGAAAGCGGCGAAGGACAGGCAGAAGCTCTCTTTGAAGCCCGTTGCCGTAGCGCTTGCCGCGAAGCTCGGACAGGAAGTGAAGATGAGCGAGGATTTCGTCGGTCCCTCTTCGGATAAGCTCGTCGCGGAGATCAAAGACGGCGAGGTCGTCCTCCTTGAGAACACCCGTTTCGATAAGGGCGAGGAGAAGAGAGACGAAGCGCTCTGCAAGAAGCTCGCTTCTTACTGCGACATCTATGTGAATGACGCTTTCGGTACCGCCCACCGCTCGCACGCCACCACGGCGGCGATCGTGGAATACGGCTTCGTGAAGACCGCGGTCTGCGGCTTCCTGATCGAAAAGGAGCTCTCCGTGATGGCGGATACGCTCGAACATCCCACGCGTCCCTTCGTGGCGATCCTCGGCGGCGCGAAAGTGGCGGATAAGCTGAACGTCATCGATAACCTCCTCAATAAATGCGACACCTTGATCGTCGGCGGCGGCATGAGCTATACTTTCCTTAAAGCGAAAGGCTATGAGGTCGGCACCTCTCTCCTCGACGAGACCAAGATCGATTACTGCAAAGAGATGATGGCGAAGGCGGAGCGTCTCGGGAAGAAATTCCTCCTCCCCATCGACCTTGTCACCACGGCGGAATTCCCCGAGCCCATCGACGCTCCCATCGAGACTGTCGTCTATGACAGCGACAAGATTCCCGCGGACAGAATGGGCATGGACATCGGTCCCAAGACCAGAGC
>CAMOUZ010000070.1 GCA_946626795.1 uncultured Clostridia bacterium | reverse complement strand
CCCTCATCGCCGCGGCGATTTTGAGTATGGGTTTCAGCGCATTCTCCGGAATGTTCGGCATCGTATAGGAGGTAGGATATGTTGTTGATGGCAAAGTTATATGTGGCGATCCTCGTTCCTGCCGCCGTCCTTGTCGTCGTGGCTGCCGTTTTCGCAGTGATTCTCGCTTTTCTCGGACGGAAGCTCGAAGTAAAGCGCGATGAAAAGGTTGTTCAGGTGGAGAGCCTGCTCTCCGGCGCGAACTGCGGCGGATGCGGCTTTGCGGGATGTAGTGCCTTTGCGGAGGCTCTCGCAAATGGGAAAGCGGATCTTTCGATGTGCAATGCGACGAGCAAAGCGAATAAAGACAAGATCGCGGAGATCCTCGGCACGGTGAATGAAGGGGAGGAGATGTCCTTCGTCGTTTGCTGTAACGGAGGCAATGCCTGCGCGGATAAGTATGATTATCACGGGTACGGCGATTGCGCTTCGATGGAGCTCCTTGCGGGCGGACGCAAGACTTGTCCCGTGGGTTGCATGGGCGCGGGCACTTGCGCCAAGCATTGCGACCACCACGCTTGCAATGTCTGCGAGCTTGGTTACGCCACCGTGAATGACGATCGTTGCACTCTTTGCGGGAAATGCGCGAAGTCCTGCCCGAAAGGGCTCATCAAGAAGATCCCGACGCGGGCGAAAGTGTATGTCGCTTGCTCGAATCCAGCCGCAGGCAAGGAAGTTCGCTCTTATTGTAAGAACGGGTGTATCGGATGCGGTATGTGCGCGCGCAGTTGTCCCGAACAGGCGATCACGATGGTGGACAATCTCCCCGTCATCGATTACGGAAAATGCGTGGGGTGTGGCTTATGTGCCGATAAGTGCCCCAAGAAATGTATGAAAAAAAGGTAAAGTAAAAGTTTTTAACGTGGCAAAACAAAGAGAACAACAGGAGGATAGTTAAGACGATGGAAAAAATAGCGATCATTGATTTAGGCTCGAATACGGCGCGCCTTGTGCTGGTGAATATCCTTGAAGGCGGGTATTTCGTAGTCTTTGATGAGTTAAAAGAATATGTGAGGCTCGGACAGGATATGGAGATCGACGGATTTCTCCGTCCGGCAAGGATAGAACAGACCAAGAAAACCTTGCAGATGTTCAGACGTTTCTGCGATTCGAACGGCGTGGAGAAGATCTTCGCTTACGCCACTGCGGCTGTTCGCAGGGCAAAGAACCAAAAGAGTTTTTTGGAAGAAGTCTCCGTTACCTGCGGGATCAAGCTCCGCGTTTTGAGCGCGGCGGAGGAAGGGCAGTTCATCTATACCGGCGTCATCAATTCGATGGATATCCCGAAGGGACTCATCGTGGATATCGGCGGCGGCAGCACCAAGATCGTGTATTATAACCGCAAGACCATTCTCGAACAGGCGGCGCTTCCTTTCGGCGCGGTCACGTTGACCGATCTATATAAAGATCAAGACCTCTTGCCCGAAGAAAGAGCGGAGAAGATCGAGGCGTACGTGCGCTCGCATTTGGAGCAGTACGAATGGTTGAAAGACGTCGATCCCGATACTCAGCTTATCGGCGTCGGCGGCTCTTTCCGAAACCTCGGCAAGATCAGCCGCAGATTGAAGAAATACCCTTTAAACGTAGCGCATGGTTATACCATCGATACAGGTGAGTTCAAGACCATTTTCGATACGATCAAGACCTTGCCTCTCGACAAGACGATGAAGATCAAGGGGCTTTCCACCTTCCGCGCGGATATCTTCCCCAGCGCGCTTGCTTGTATAAATCCGATCTTGGATACTTGCGGGTTTAAAAATATCGTGATTTCCGGCTCGGGTATGCGTGAGGGCGCCATCTTCAAGTACGCCGTGCCCACCGTCTCCGAGAAGCCCATCTCCGACGTGCTCGGTTATAGCTTGAATACCCTTGTCAAGCAGTTCAATATGAATGAAGACCATGTGCGTCATATCGTGGATCTCTCGATGCAGGTCTTTAAGCAACTCAAAGTCTTACATAAGCTTCCGCGTATGTATGTACGCGTGCTCCGCGCGGCGGCGATGCTTCATGACGCGGGTTCCACGATCAAGTTTTATGATCACCATAAGCATTCCGCTTATATCATCCTGAATAGCAAGATTTACGGACTCTCCCATCGAGAGATCGTGATGGCGGCTTTCGTCGCTTCGGCGCATAAGGACGGTATCCCGATGATGGAAGAAATGGCGCGGTATCACAGCCTTCTCACGGAAGAGGATGTAATCGCGATCAGAAAGCTCGGACTCGTCTTGAAGATCGCGGAGAGCTTTGATCGCAGTATGAGCGGAATCATCACGGGGATCACCTGCGACGTGCTCGGCGACAGCGTCATTATGAAGACGATCACGGAAGGACATTCCGACTGCTCTTTGGAGATCAGCGACGCCTTGAATTGCAAGACGGAGTTCAAAGCGGCGTACGGGAAAAACCTCGAAATACTTTGATCGTCTGAAAAAGAAGAGAAAAGAAGGATGCACGATCCGAAAAATCGTGCATTTTTCATAAATGCAACCGATAGTTGCGGAAAAGCAAATCGAAAGCGGTGGATGATTTTCGCCGAAATGGTATAATGATCGTAGAAAAACATCAAAGGAGGCGAGGAAATGGAACAAAGAACAGCGGATCGATTGGTATCGCTTCGGAAGAATGCGGGATATTCGCAAGAGGAGCTGGCGGATCTGATCGGCGTTTCGAGACAAGCGGTATCCAAGTGGGAGCGTTGCGAGAGTTCGCCCGATACCGATAATTTGATCGAACTCGCGCGTCTTTATCATATTACGCTGGATGAGCTTGTGACGGGCAATGAGCTTCCCCCGAAAGAGGAGCCTGCGCCGGAGCCGACGGAAAAGCAAGCGGATTTTATTTGGCAAGACGACGGCATGACCGTCGAGGTCCATGACGACGAAGTGTCCGTCAAAAACGAAGACGGAGAAAAGAAGACCTACGATCGCGCGGAATTAAAAAGAAAAGGGTTTAAAGAAAAGAGAATAAACGCGTTGATTACGGGCGTTTTCTCCCTTGCGGTGACCATCGCGTATTTGACGCTCGGCTTCTGCCTCGGCGCAAGAGGTTGGGTATGTGCTTGGCCGCTTTTCCTCTTGATCCCCGTCGCTTCTTCCGTGGTGGAATTTGTTTTCTATAAAAGGATCGCAGGATTCGGATATCCGTCTTTTATTGTGGCGATTTATTGCGCGATCGGGATGATTTTCGGGGTGTGGCATCCTACGTGGATCATGTTCATCACGATTCCGATCTTTTATATCGTGGCGGAGAAGATCGACCGTGTCACGCGCTCGCGCGATTATGAGGCGATAGAGGACGCGTTGGACGGGAAAGAGAGTCGTCCCAAAGCGTGAAACGAAAGAAGCAAGAAAAAACGCGGCGTGATTGCCGCGTTTTTTTGTGATCAGGATTGTATCGTGGATGGGGAAGGCTTAAATCACTCTGACTCTCAGCGCTTTTCCCGCAATAGCATTCAAAGCGTTGTCCGAGGGTGCTTTTTCGAGATCCGCGATGATATAAGTCACTTCGCCGCGCGTTTTCGAAGCGATGGATTTGACGCCGAAAGCGGCGAGCGATTCTTTCACGGAGGCTTCCGCGTCCACTTCCTTGGTGAGAACAGTCACGCGCGCGTTGCCGATTTTCGCAAGGGAGAGAGCAGGGCAGTTCACGCTGTTCTTGATATTGCCGTTTTCAAGGAAGTCTTTGAGCTCGGCAGAAGCCATCACCGCGCAGTTATCTTCCGCTTCGGGTGTGGACGCGCCGAGGTGCGGGATGGTGATGATCTTGTCGGAAACGCCGATGACTTGCGGCACGGGGAAGTCCGTCACGTATTTCGCCGCTTTTCCGCTTGCGAGGGCGGCGAGGATGTCGTCGTTATTCACGAGCTCTGCACGCGCACAGTTGATGATGCGCACGCCGTCTTTCATCTTTGCGATGCTTTCCGCGCTTATCATGCCGCGAGTCGAGTCATTGCAGGGGACGTGGATCGTGATAAAGTCGCTTGCGGCATAGATGTCGTCGAGAGCGGTCGTGAAGACGATCTCTTCGTGGATGCTCTTTGCTTTTTCTTCGGTGAAGAAAGGATCGTATCCGACCACCTTCATCCCGAGGGCGATCGCAGCTTTTGCGACGAGCGCGCCGATCGCGCCGAGTCCGATGATGCCGAGCGTTTTGCCGAAGATCTCGGGACCGACGAAGGCTTTCTTTCCGCTTTCCACTTGCTTTGCGGCGTCTTCTTTGCCTTTGAGCGATCCGCTGAAAGCCACGCCGCCGAGGATGTCACGGCAGGAGAGGAGGAGCGCGGCGATGACCAACTCTTTAACGGCGTTCGCATTCGCGCCCGGGGTGTTGAAAACCACGACGCCCGCGTCCGTCATCTTGGGGAGAGGAATATTGTTTACGCCTGCGCCCGCGCGAGCCACCGCGAGGAGAGAAGGATTGATCTCATAGTCGTGCATCGCCGCGCTTCTGACGAGGATGCCGACGGGATCCGTCGCGTCGTCCGTCACGTTATAATTCGTTTTGTCCAAATTCTCATAGATCAAATTGCTGATCGAATTGAGTTTCTTGATCTCGTACATAGCTGTCTCCTTATTTGTTTTCAAGCTCGAATTTCTTCATGAATTCGATGAGTTTTTTCACGCCTTCCACGGGCATCGCGTTGTAGATGGAAGCGCGCATTCCGCCGACGAGTCTATGTCCCTTGATGGAGACGAGACCGTTCGCCGCGGCTTCCTTCACGAATTTCGCGTCGAGCTCTTCCGACCCCGTCACGAAAGGCACGTTCATAATGGAACGATCCTCTTTATTGACATAGTTCTTGAAGAGGGTGCTGTTGTCGATGAAGTCATAGAGCAAAGCGGCTTTTTCTTCGTTGATCTTATTGATCGCAGAGATGCCGCCCATCTTTTTCAGATGACGAAGGGTAAGCATCGCGATATAGATGCTGAATGCCGGCGGGGTGTTGTAAAGGCTGTTTTTGTCCGCTTGTGTCTTGTAAGCGAGCATCGTGGGGCAGATGGGGAGCTCATGACCGATGAGATCCTTGCGAACGATGACGACGGTGAGTCCCGCCGCGCTGATGTTCTTCTGCGCGCCCGCATAAAGAAGGCCGAATTTCGAGACGTCGATCTCACGGCTGAGGATCTCGCTGCTGACGTCCGCCACAAGGGGAGCGTCGGTCTCGGGGAATTCCTTCCACCTCGTGCCGAATATGGTATTATTGCTTGTGATGTGGACGTAGCTCGCGTCTTTGCGGAAAGAGTCCTTAGTCACTTTGGGGATATAAGTATAGGTCTTATCCTCGCTGGAAGCGGCAAGACGGATGTCGCCGTACTTTTTCGCCTGTTTGTAAGCGAGATTCGCGAAGTTGCCGGTGACTACGTAGTCCGCTTTTCCGTTCGTAAGAAGGTTTAAAGGGATGGCGTCGAATTGCTGGCTTGCGCCACCTTGCAGTAAGAGCACCTGATAGTCTTCGGGCACTTTCATAAGCTCCGTGAAAAGGGCGAGGCATTCTGTATGGATGCCGTCGTACACTTTCGCGCGGTGGCTCATCTCGGTTACGCTCATTCCGCTGCCTTCATAGTCGAGAAAAGAGCTCTGCGCTTCTTTCAGTACGTCTTCGAAAAGCATGGATGGACCTGCGGAAAAATTGTAAACTCTCATAATAGAACTCCTTGAAGTATATTTATTCGCGATTATTGTAACGCATTCTATTATAAAAGGCAACTAAACGCCAAAATATTTTATTTGTAAAATATTATTTATTTTCCGAAAGATTCATAGAAAGGCGAAAAAAGGAGAGGTCGCTTGCGAAAAAATATGTAAAGTCCCGTCGAGAGACGCCGATCCGCCCTTAAAAGGACAGATCGGTCGCTCTACGTCCGAGCCGCGGAAAAGAGCGCCTCCGCGACGTGGCGATTGGTTTCGTAGTAAGAGATGAGCGTGCCGATATCCGACCAATATCCGTCCATCACTTTGGCGTAGATCTGCCCGGGTAGCTTAGGGAAAATGTCCCTTGCGAAGTCTTGAAATCCGGAAGGGATCTTTTTTAAAATTTCGCTCTTCATCACGTAGATCCCCGTCGAGGCGATATGGCTGACGGGATCCTTCGGCTTTTCGATAAAAGTGCGCACTTTCCCCGCCGAGTTGAGGAGCATCACGCCGAAAGACGAAGGATCCTCCACTT
>CAMOUZ010000069.1 GCA_946626795.1 uncultured Clostridia bacterium | reverse complement strand
GGCTTATAAAGCGGCCGTTGACGGCGGGGAAGAGACGGTTACGGAGATCGGTATCCCCGATGAGACGCAAGCAGGAGAGCATACCGTCTCGGTCAGAGCGATCGGCGGCGTCGGCGAGAATGTGATTTATCTTGATTCTCAGCCTGCGACGATGAAATATACTGTGGAAGAAGTTGTGGAATAAGGAGACAGACGATGAAAAAACGTTGCTTGAAAATTTCCTTACTGTTGGTTTTGGCGGTGGTCGCGCTCCTCGCGGTCTCTTGCCTCTTTGCCGCGTGCGGCGACAAAGATAAGCCCGTGGAAGATCCCCCCGCAGACGTGGTGGATCCCCCCAAATCGACGACGAAAGTCATCATCACGATCGAAGGCGAAGACACCGATAAGCAATACACGCTCGAATATGGGCAGAGCTTGACGCTGCGCAAGTACGATCGCGCGCACTATGACTTCGATTATTATACTTTCACGGCGCCGAACGGAAAGGATTATACCTCCGAGCAAGACGGGCAGCTCTGGAAGTCCGCGGACGATGATCGCGCGAAGCTTCTGAATTGGAATTGGGAGGTTTCGACCGTTCGTATCGCCGCGCATTTCACGCCCAAGGAGTATACGGTGAAAGTGTACGGCACGCCCACCGATCCGGATTATGAATATACGAATATCCTCCTTGACAAGGTCACGTACGACGCCGAATTCCCCGACGATTTCATCCGCAGCGTCACCTCCAAACGGAATAAAGACGCCGGCTATGAGTTCATCGGGATCACTTCCAAAAACCCCATCAGCGACGCGGATTCTTTCGCCTCCCGCTCGGCGGAGATACTGAATGAAAAAGACTATGTCTTGGATGACAGAGCGGGCGTTTGCAAACTCTTCTTTAACTATGAAAGAGCAAGCTACACCTTGGCTTTTATGGATTACAATTACAATAACAATCGTTATTCCTCTTTGGGAGGCGCTTCGGAGCGTAGCGTGAAATACGGGGAGGAGGTCTGCCTTTCCGATCTGATGGCGCAGCTCTCCGTCACGAATGAAAATGATTACAAACGTTACAATAAGTATGTCCATATCGGCTGGAATCGCAGATCGCCTGTGGTGGGGACGTTTGTCGCCGATTCTTTGGATTATACGTTAGGCGCGCAGTTCAGCTTCGATAATGCGGATGTGAATCGTGTGGAATTATACGCCATTTGGGCGCCCCTTCCCTGCGCGGATGATCTTGTGCTCACCGTGGATGGTTTGCAAGCAAGCGTGACGGGCGCGGACGAGACGCAGGATATCGTGGAGTTTTATTATTCCACGAGCGAAGCGGGCGGAAGACGTCCTCTGCGGAACGGCGATTTGTCGGGGCTCCCGACGGATATCGTTTATACCGTTTCCGTTGACATTTACCGTTATTATACTGCCGAAAACGTGGAAGCAAGGGTGGAGAACGCCGTGTCGAAGAAGGTGAGATCGGTGTCGGCTCCGACGCTCACCGTTCAAAATGACAAGCTCTCGGCGGGTCTCACGGAAGATCCCTCCGCCGTCAAGATCGTTTTGGACGGCAAGGAGCTCGGCGCGCTTTCCGAGCTGGACGAATATTTCCTGCGGGATGAGAAGGGCGGCGCGCATACCGTCTTCGGATATTATGCGTATACGGATGGCGAGGTCGCTTGTCAGTCCGTCCTTGGCAGCGCTCTTACGTTTAACGTGCGTGCGGCGGGCGCGAAGATCAGGATCGAGGCTTCGACGATTTTCCTAACGCTTTCCGCAGAAAATACTCCAAGCGTCTGGGACGCAACGGCGATCATTAAAAGGAATTTGACGGGAAATTATGAGGCGGAAGAAGAATTGGGAGAATTCACTACATTAAATCAAAATGGCTATTTTATATTAACTGAAATTGATTATCTTCTTGAAGGAGGATATATTGTTTGCGACGTTATTTTGGCAGGTGATAATTCGTCGAATGTTTCTAAGCACGGTTATGCGAAGATCCGCAAAGAAAACGGCGTGTTCTTCGTGACGGAAGAAAATGAAAACGGCGACCTCGTCGAAAGAACTTTGAATTAAGGGGGAGGACAGATATGCCCGAGAACGAGAAGAAAAGCAAAAAATTTGACGTATCCCTTGTCTTTGAAGGGAAAGACGCTTACATAACGGAGGAAAAGGCGGATAAGATCGGCAGCGCGCTGAATAAGCTCGACGACGACAAAAAAGAGCTTATGATGATCGATCGCTATAATGATCTCGTGCTGGACAAAGGCACGTTCTCTCCGTTCTCTTATCAGAAAAGAGCGGTAAAGGATTTTATATACGAATTCGAACGCAAAGGTATCCTTTCCGATCAGGTCGGTATGGGTAAGACCATTGAAGCGGGTATGATCATCAGCGAGCTTGCGTGCAGGCATGAGTTGAAGTCCCTCTTGATCTTGGTGCCGAGCGCGAAGATGGTCTATAAATGGGAAAAAGAGCTGTCGGACAAGTTCGGTATGCGCAATTATTACGAGGACGTCTCTTTCAGTGGGAAAATGACCAAGCAAGAGTCTTTCCCCAAGATCGTCGTCGTCAATGACGAAGAGGATCTGAATGCGCTTCTTTTCGACGCTTCGGATAAGCTCGAACAGGAGGGCGTGGACCTTTTCCCCGGCGGCGCGAACGAAGAGGACTGCACGTTCGACGGTATGGTGCAGGCGGCTTTCGAGAAGAGAGAGATCCAAAATATCATCGAAAACGTGCGCAAGGCAAACGGTCGCGGCGTAATGAATGAGAAGACGCTCATCGCCTTTTATAAAGAGCTCATCCCGCAGCTTGTGAAAGCGATTTGCGCGGATCTTGCCACGAATAAAAAGTGGCCGCGCGCCCGAGACGGGAGACCTTTCCCCGCGCTTCCGCTTTATTCGGACTATGAGGCTTGGCTGAAAAAGAACCCCATCGACGAGAACGGCGTTTATACCTTGATTGCGGATTATTATTCCAAGACGGAGAAAGTGGATCTCGTGATGAAAGGCACGGGCATTCAGCTCTTGAAGAACAGTATCTTGTCTCAATTCAATTTCTGCAAAGCCAAATACGGTGAAGAAGTGAAAAAGAGGATCAAGAAGAAGGTGGAAGACGAGAGCCTCTCCACGACCAAGAAGCGCATTATGATCGCCTCCATCGCGCAGAAGATCCGCGAGACCTTCTCCGTGATGATCGTCGGCAATGAGAAAAAGGACGGCGCGTTCTGGCTCGGCAGAGCTTTGTTCGAGTACAGCGACCCCGCTTTGCAATATCTCTATGGAGACTTCGCGGAGAAATATTCTTATTTCGACCTTTTGACGGACATGCATTTCTCGACGTTGATCGTGGACGAAGTGCATAACTACATCGAAGTGGTGAGTAAGAATCCGGGCGATTATCGCGCGGATCACAGCACCTGCGAGAAGAACCATCTCTTCCCCCTCTTCGATAAAGACGGCACGAGCGGCGTGAAGGATAAATATCTTGTCAAGCGCAGTTGCCTTTATGCGAAGCTCCTGACCCTCGCCAACCACGCAAAGCAGAAGATGTTTATGACGGCGACGCCGATCAAGTCGGATATGATCGACTTTTATCTTCTGAACTTGCTCCGCGGCGGAGATTCTCATCTTGATTTCGATCTCGATAAGGTCACGGGAGAGAAAAAGGGCGCGCAGGTCTTGAATTACGATAAGCTCGCGGAAAACGCGGAGTCCATTATGACGATGGTCGTCGCGCAAGTCGAAGGCATCATCAAGAACCGCTCCGCCATCGAAGAGAGGATGAAAGGGGATCCTCTTATGCAGAATAAAGTCCATTCGATGGAGAAGCTCGAAGCCGAGACTTTCAATTATATCACGCGTAAAGATCTCGTCTGTTATCTGATCAGCGAGATGCGATATTATTATATCAACAGCGCGGCGTGGAAAAAGATCATCGGGTACGTCGGCGACCCCGCCGCCATCAAGAGAATGCGCGATATCGCCGAGGATCTTATCTTCTATAAAGTCAATCATTTTGACGAGACTTGGTCCTCCGCCGTCGAGAAGTATCAAGCGGAGTATAATAAGAGCGTGGACAGCGACATCTCGGGGAGCTTATCCACCGTCCTCGACAATAATACCCTCGCGATCCTCGTTTACGACTATTTGAATGCGGATCGAAAGGACTTCGAGTCGCGTTTCGTGGATAAGAACAATAAGCCCATCAAGACCATCCAAGAGCTCGTGAATTCCGAAGAGGGCCTCAGCGCTTGGCGTTATCGTTACGGCAAGCTCGGCATCCGCACCACCCGTCACCAAACGGATAATATTTCCGAGCCGTGGCTCAAACTTTTGAAACCGGAGAAGCAGGCGGAGTACGGCGTCGAAAATATGCCGGTTTGGAGCCGCAGAAACGGCGTCGTCATCAATATCTGCCGCCGTGACCGTTATTTCGATTATGTCGCGCGCGTGAATATGAATAACCTCGTGCGCGTGCTGGCGGAAGGTGACGCCACCGTGCAGAAGACGAGACTTCGCGAGAAATCGGATATGGAGGCGCTGGCGGAGGAAAAAGCCGTCGAATGGTCCGCGAGCATCAAGAGCGCGCAAAAGAAGATCGAGAGCATCGAGAAGGAGTATAATTCGGACGAGGCGAATATCGAGCTTCAAGATAAGAAACAGCAAGCGATCCGCGCTTATAAGGAAGAGATCGCGAATTACGTTTATAAAGAAGTCATCGACGACGGGATGGCGGGCTTATACAGCTATGTGAATAAGAGGCAGAGCGGCTTGCCCGATTATTTCCTCAGCCGTATGCATATGCTCATCAATCTTTTCGATCCGGACGGGATGGAAGGCGTAAAGATCAAGAGGAAGAAAGGCACGTATAAGATCTTGGTCTTCACGAAGGACGAGATCAATGACCTCCTCTATGAGAAGCTCCTTGAAGAGCGCGCCACCGCGGAAAAAGAGAAGAACGCCCATAGAGAGGAAGCGTATAAATATAAATACGGTCATAAGCCCTATACTTGGCCGGGCTGGACGATCTCGCACGACGTCAAAGACCTCAAAAACGAAGGCGACGTCTTGGTCGTCGTCCCCGCCGGGAAGTATGAAGAAGGCGTGGACTTGCAGATGGCGACGCACCTTGTGAATTTCGATATTCTGCATAGCCCCTTGGCGATGGAGCAGCGTATCGGCCGTATCGACCGCGTCAAGCAGGATAACGCCTTGGATCGCGATATCTATATCTATGCTTTCACGCCGCTCAATGATTGGAGCGGATTCTCCACGTCCTTCCTTGCGAACGGCTTACACTTATTCAATCGTTGGAACGGTGATACGACGGGTATCGTCTCTTTCCCCGTGGCGGAGAAGGAGAATCTTTCCTCTTTCGATTCCATCGTTTCCGAGCTCGAATCGGCGTATAAGATCATCTCCGATCATGCGGAAGGCAAGGGCGTCGCGGATTTCTATGATTTCGTAAAAGCGAAGTTGAAGAGCATCGGCAAGAAGGACGAAAAAGAGCTTAAAAATCTCCTCAACGACACGATCCGCAAGGAGATGGAGAGTTCCCTCCGTTTCCGTTACGTGTCGGAAGACGGGAAGGAGAGATACGACCGTTGCGTCTATCAAAAAGGCGAAATGCCGAAGGAAAACGGCGTGGTTTGGTATACGCTCGAAAAACATATCGAGAATCAAGCGAGGACTCTTTCGCAGAAATTGCAGAATATCTTCAAGGATATGGCGTCCAGCTTGATTTGGGAGATCCCCGCGGATAAGAAAGCTTCGTTCAAGGGCGGCACGGACGCGAAAAAGGATTATTGCCTGAAACTCATCTTCGACGACTTAAAGGATCCTTCCGATCCCTTTACCTATCAGTCTTATGATAAGCTCAGCAATCTCAGTGTCATCGAGAATGATCTTCGCTTCCTCTATTATCAGCATTTCTTCCTCGACATCGCGGGCTACGTCCTGAATTTCTTTAAGAATAAGAAGGATCCGAAGACAAACGAGGTCATTTCCACGATCTCGGACCGTCTCCACACCGCGAATACCACCGCTTTCTTCGAGCAGGAAGACGCCGACGACAGCTTAAAGCTCTTGTATAACGCCATCCGCGCCTATATGAGCGGCGAGCTTCTCAAAAAAGAGGAAAAAAGGAAATTCGGCGGTCCGATCATCGAGAGCGATGACAATAGGAAGTCGGAAGCCACCGATTATTTTGCGGTCCTGACCAAGGAGCAGAAGGCGGCGATCGCGGACTTCCTGTTC
>CAMOUZ010000068.1 GCA_946626795.1 uncultured Clostridia bacterium | reverse complement strand
CACGGAATACGCTTCGGCGCTTTGCACGGATTACGGAGTCTCCGGCATCGCGAATAAGATCCAGCTTTCGGGCAAGATCGCCATTTTCTTTATGACGCTCCCCATCCTCGCAAATCTTGTGGACGTCATTTCGTCGATGCTATGAAAAAGCGGATTCTTCTGATTTTGCTTATCACATTCTCGCTTTTCCTTCTTTCGGGCGGGGTCTCTGCCGAGGCGGAGAATAAGTCTGCGGAGGAGGTGGAGGAAGAGGTGATCGAGGAAGTTGAGCGATATGTCGACAGCTTGGATCTCGGTGAATTGCAAGCTTTTATTCGCGATCTGGACGCACCTTCTGCATTCAAAGATCTTTCGCTGAAAGAGTATATCGGAAAGATCGTAAAAGGAGAGATCCCTCTTTCTGTCGAGAATATCTTCACGTATTTCGGGGAGAGCGCGCTCGGCGCCCTCTCGAATATGCTCGCCGCGCTTTTGACGGTGATGATCCTCGCCGTGATGAGCAGCATTCTCTCGGGGCTGACTTCTGGCTTTCAGAAAAAACAGACGATCGAGATCGTCCATTATGTCTTTTATGCGCTCGTCGTCTCCATCGTGATGGTGAAGATCGCGGAGATGGTCACGGAATGCCGCGAAGTCATCGACGCCTTGACCAAAATGACTGATAGCGCCTTCCCGCCCTTGATCACTTTAATGAGCGCCCTCGGAGGGAAGGTGTCGTCCTCTATTTATAAGCCTCAACTCGCCCTGTTTTGTCGTGTCATTACGAATGTCATTCGGAGTGTGATCTTGCCCCTCTTTACGGCGGGCATCGCGTTCTGCCTCATCAGTAATCTGTCCTCGGCGGTGAAGATGGATAAAATTCAGTCTGCGATTCGTTATATTTCCACCTTCATTATCACGGCGATCTTCGGGCTTTTCATCACGTATTTGACCGTCGCGGGCATCTCGGGCGGTATGGCGGACGGCGTCAGCATAAAGGCGGCGAAATTCGTTCTCTCGAATTATGTTCCCATTCTCGGCGGGTATCTTTCCCAAGGGTTTGACCTTATCAGCGCGGGTTGCGTTCTCGTGAAAAACGCCATCGGGCTCATCGGGATCCTCTCCGTCGTCTTCTTGATCGTAAAGCCCATCCTTCATATCGTCGTTTTTACTTTCGCGCTGAAAGTCGTCGCGTCGCTCGTGCAGCCCATCGGGGATAAAAGGATCTCGGATTTTCTTTATTCCGTCTCAAACGCCACAAAGACGCTGATCACGGCGATCCTCGGCACGGGCTTTGTCTTCATCGTCTCGCTTCTTTTAATGGTCGTGACGTGTAATGTGGGGGTGTTATGACGGGCTGGATATTAAGTATCGTGGGCATGGTGCTTACTGTGACCTTGACGGAGATCATGCTTCCCGAAGGGCAAACAGCGAAATATATCAAAGGATTGATCTCTTTGATGGTGGTCTATGTCGTCTTGATCCCCGTGCCGCATCTTTTGAATGCAAATCTCGACATAAATTCCTTTTTTAATTTTTCCTCGGAGAGGTATCAAATCGATTCTGCCTTCATACAAATTATCAAAGAGGACAAACAGTCCGCCCTCGAAAAGGGTTTGGAAGATGTCTTTCGAGCGGAAGGCTTGAATGCCTCCGCGGGTGTCATTCTCGGCGAGGAGGACGAAGTCCGAATGGTGCTTCTCCGATGCCTTCCCGCAGAAGAACTGCGCGCGGTGGAACTGACGATGAAAAGTTTGGGGATCAAGGAGGATAAGATAGTGGTGCATGAAGTCTCTACGTGAAAAATGGAATAAAGGGAGGATCGGCGCTTTCTTTTCACGATTGAAATCGGTGAAAAATATCGAGATCATCATCGCTGCCGTGCTTGCCCTCGTCGCGATCGTTATTTATTTCGGCATATCGCTTTCTGGAAATCGAAAAAGTGCAGTCGGCGTCGCCGCGGTCTCTTCTTTCTCTTCGATGAGCGCGGATGAGAAAAGGCTTGCCGAGACGATATCCTGTATCGAGGGGGTGGGAGAATGCACGACTTTCATCAAGACGGGCGCAAATAAAGAGGCTGTCGGTGTGATCGTCGTCGCGGAAGGAGCAAATGACGTCACAAAGCGCGTCGAGATCATTCGTTGTGTTGAAGTCGCTACCGGCGTCACGGTAGACAAAATACAAGTATATCAAATGGCAAATGGAGGGTAAAATTATGTCAAATAAAAAGAAAATCATCATTATCTGTTCTATGGTCGTCCTGCTTGTGGCGGCGGCATATCTGAATGTGTTCATCTCGCAGAAGACAGCAAAAAACGTCAATTCGGACAATATCGAGGACACAACCTCGACGACGGTCTCGTTCTTTACGAGTTACAGAACGGCACGCGATTCTTCCCGTCAGGAGAGCTTTATGTATTATGATTCCATCATACAGTCCGAGACGGCTTCCGCTGCGGCGATCGCTTCCGCGGAGACCAAGAGGGAAGAGCTTGTGACTTTTGCCGAGAGCGAAATGGTTTTGGAAGGGCTCATCAAGGCAAAAGGCTTTGAAGACGCTATTGTGACGATATCCACGGAGAACGTGAACGTCATCGTGAAGAAGAACGGGGAAGTGGATGCGACGGACGCCGCGCAGATCCTCTCCATCATCACGGAAGAGACGGGCGTTTCGGCGAGCAAAGTCATCATCACCCCATATTCTCTTTAAAAAAATAACCGAGATCGGGCGGCTTTAAGCCGCCTTTTCTTTGTTTTTACGTTTGTCATTTTATCCGACCGGCCGCAAATCTTCGCAATTTTTCTTTTGTTTTTCGCGCGCCTACTTGTATGCGTTTACTTTTTATGTTATAATTTATTTAGGTGAGATATGATCGACGATTCGAGGTATGAAGACATCATAATGTCCATTGCGGGCGTAGCCGCTTATAAGATCAGCGGTGTGGCGTCACTTTCCGCCATTGCGGGGAGGAGATCGAGGCGTCGCGCGCCGAAAAGCGTGCAAGTTGCCGTTCGGAATGACAACGCCTATATCGACATGTATTTGAATGCCTTCTCCGGCGTCTCTGTCCCCGATCTCGCTTATGACGTTCAGCTCGCCGTAAAGACGGAAGTGGAGAGCGCCACGAAGTATAAAGTCAGAGCAGTCAATATCAACGTAATGGGCATAGTGGTAAATCAGTAAGTATGAGCAGGAAGAACGCAAGAGACATATTATATAAGCTCGTTTTCGAGTTTACGTTTACAAAAGAAGTCAATGAGCGGACGCGTGAGATGCTCCTTTTGGACGCGACTTTGACTTCGGATGACAAAGAGTACATCGTAAAGTGTTATCAAGGCATCGCCGAGAATTATGATGCCCTTTGTCTCACGATATTGAAATACACTACCGGTTACGCTTCGGTGGATAGGCTCGTAAAAGCGGATCTTGTGGCAATGCTCATCTCCGCGTTTGAACTCACTTATTTGCCCGAAATACCTCAGAGCGTGTCTATCAATGAAGCGGTGGAACTCGTTAAGCAATACAGCACGAGTAAGAGCGGCGGATTTGTCAACGGCGTGCTTGCAAGCATAAATAAGGAGGTAAGAGGGAATGGGTAAGATCATTGACGGTAAAGCCATAGCAGGTGTACTTCAAGAAAAAATGAAAGCGCAGACTGCATACTTTTCAATGCAGTTCGGTCGTAAGCCATCGCTCGCTGTGATCATGGTGGGGGAAGACCCCGCGAGCACAGTCTACGTTCGGAATAAGATCCGAGCGTGCGAAGTGGTCGGTATCAATTCACAGTCCTATAAGCTCCCGCAGGATACGGAAGCATCCTATTTGACGGATCTCATCGAAAAGCTCAATAAAGATTCGGCGACGGACGGCATTCTCGTCCAGCTCCCGCTTCCTTCGCATCTTGACGCGAAAAAGATCATTCCGCTCATCAGCTCGAAGAAGGACGTGGATGGTTTCAGCGCGAAAAATATCGGCGCTTTAATGCTGGATGACAGAAACGGCTTGTATTCCTGCACGCCGCTCGGCATCATTCAGCTTATCAAGAGCACGGGGATCAATATCGCAGGGAAACACGCCGTTGTCGTGGGACGCTCCAATGAGGTCGGAAAGCCGGTTGCGATGATGCTTTTGCAGAATCACGCCACAGTGACGATCTGTCACAGCAAAACGGAGTCTTTGGGCGATTATACCCGTCAGGCAGATATCCTTGTCGTTGCCGTCGGTAGGGAGAAGCTCATCACCGCCGATATGGTGAAAGAGGGTGCGGTCGTCATCGACGTCGGCATCAATCGTAATGCGGAAGGAAAGCTTTGCGGCGACGTGGATTTCGAGTCCGTTTTGCCGAAATGCGGCTTCATTACGCCGGTCCCGGGTGGCGTCGGACCGATGACCATCGCCATGCTTATGGCAAATACCTTGAAAGCGGCGAAGCGAAATGTTCAATAAGGCACTCAGCGTAGAAGAACTGAACGGATACATTCATTCGATATTTTTAGCAGAAGAGATGCTCCTCGGCGTTACGGTA
The DNA here is from genome assembly GCA_946626795.1 of uncultured Clostridia bacterium. Classification (GTDB taxonomy): domain Bacteria; phylum Bacillota; class Clostridia; order Christensenellales; family CAG-1252; genus CAG-1252. Next base: position 1,900 of record CAMOUZ010000068.1, on the reverse strand, counting down.
TTCGGGGAAGTATCGGGTTTCAAAATCTCGGGTCAACATGCGTATTTCACCATAAAAGGCGAGAACGCGGCGATCCCTTGTAATTTGTTTAATTATAAGCGCACGTATGTCCCTCGTGACGGCGACAGCGTGCTTTTGAAAGGCAGTCCGGATTTTTATGTAAAAACGGGACGCCTTTCTTTTAACGTCACGACTGTCCAGCCCGTCGGCGTCGGACAGCTTCATATCGAGCTCGAAATGCTGAAAAAGAAGCTCGCCACGGAAGGTGTATTTGCGGAAGAGCACAAAACGGCGCTTCCCGCCTTTCCGAAAGACGTTTGCGTTATTACGAGCAAGACGGGAGCGGTCATCCGTGATATTTACAGAACGATTCGCAACGTAAATAAGAGCATAAATATTCATGTTTATAATGTGCGCGTACAGGGTGAAGGGGCGGAAAAGGAGATCGCTTCGGCGCTTCAAAAGACGGATGGGCAGTTTGATGTCATCATCGTGGCGCGCGGGGGAGGCTCTTTTGAGGATCTCGCTCCTTTCAATACGGAGCTTGTCGCGAGAGCGATCTATGCCTGTGAGACTCCCGTCGTTTCCGCCGTCGGGCACGAGACGGATTTTACGATCTCGGATCTTGCCGCGGACGCGCGCGCCGCAACGCCGACTGCCGCCGCGCATCTTGTCGCTTTTGATGAAGAGGAGCTGAAATCGGATATTTTTGCGCTCCTTTCGAAGATGGCGATCTCGTTACAGGACAAGCTCGAAGAAGGAAAGACGGCGCTTTCTCATTCGATGCGAACTTTGCATCTCGGCGCAGGGAGGCTCTTGGAACGGAATGAAGCGGCGCTTCGTATGCGCCTCGGCGTCCTGCAAACGGCGGGCAAATTTTTCCTTGCGAAGAAAGAAAACACATTGGAGAAGGAGCTCGTTCGCTATGCGGCGTGCAACCCGCTGACTATCCTTTCCAAAGGATATATGGGGGTCTCGAAAGAAGGAAAAAGAGTGATTTCCGCGCGGGAGCTTGCCCTCGGAGAGGAGATCACGATCCGCGCAAAAGACGGTATCATACAAGCTGAAATAAAGGAGCTGAACTATGAAATTTGAAGAAATACTTGCAGAACTCGGAAATATTTCCGCAAAATTGGAGGCGGGAGACCTCTCTGTCGAAGAAGGAATCGAGCTTTATAATAAGGGACTCGAACTCTCGAAAAAAGCCATTGAGATTTTGAAAGAAGGAAAAGGGAAGATCACCTTGCTTTCGGACGAACTCGGCAAGCTTGCGGACAGCGCTTTTGAGGTGGAAGAACAATGATCGAGGAAGTATTGGCGAAATTCGCCGAAAAGTTTAATAAAGACCTTGAAGGGACGATGAATGAGCTTCGCGGAGGACAGTTGGTCTCCGCGATGAAATACTCGGTTTTGGGAGGAGGTAAGCGCTTACGTCCTTTCCTCCTTTTGATCGCCGCGGAGATGGGCGGGCTCACCTATGACGACGTATATCCTTTGATGGTCGGTATCGAGCTCGTACATAGTTATTCCTTGGTGCATGACGATCTCCCTTGTATGGACGACGACGATTTCCGTCGCGGCAGGAAGTCCACACACGCGGTCTACGGCGAAGCGATGGGCGTGCTCGCGGGAGACGCACTTTTGAATTACGCTTATGAATACATGCTCCAAAATGCGACGAAAGCCAAGAATATCGGCGGGTATATAACTGCGATCAGCTGCATTATGGTCAGAGCCGGATATATGGGGATGGTGGGCGGACAGAGCTATGACATCGACGAAGAGGTAAAAAAACATTTCCGCAGAGAGGATTTTGTGAATATGTATTCCGCGAAGACGGGCGCGCTCTTTCAGGCGGCGCTTGGGGCGGGCGCTTTTGCGGCGGGTCTCCCCGAGGAGG
>CAMOUZ010000067.1 GCA_946626795.1 uncultured Clostridia bacterium | reverse complement strand
TTCTCGTTTTTGCCGCATAAATCGAAAGATATTTAACGGAAGGGAAATAAAAAATGACCAAAAATAATACCAATTTTAATACCAGCCGCCAAAAAAACTCTCATTTTGGCACTTGGTATGGTTGGATTGCTAGAAAAAAAGTCCGATTTTTCGGACTTTTTTCTTTGGTACTCCCGGCGGGAATCGAACCCACAACTGCCCCTTAGGAGGGGGCTGTTATATCCATTTAACTACGGAAGCATATGGATGATCGTGAGGCGGGGCGGGGAGGGCCCTTGCCCGTCACGCAGGATATCATATCACATCAAGGGAAAAATAGCAATGATTCGCCGTCAAAAAAATTGAGTATTTGCAAAAGAGATTGTATAATGAAAAGGAAATGAAAGATAAGCACACTCGCGTGCTCCCTCCGCTCTCCATCCTTCTGGCAGGCGTGCTGTGGGGCGTCATCAGCATTTTCATCCGCAAGCTCTCTGCGGCGGGGCTCACCGCCATGCAGATCTGTTTTGTGCGTCTTTTCATCGCGGCGCCTCTTTTCCTCGTCGTCACCCTCATCTCTTCTCCGCGGAAGCTCGCCTTTCGCCTGCGCGATATATGGATATTCCTCGGGACGGGCGTGGTGAGCGTATTTCTCTTTAATTATTTTTATTTCTATACGATCATTCATTCCGAGGCGTCCGTCGCCGTTGTCCTGCTTTATACGTCGCCCATCTTCGTTATGGTGCTCTCCGCTCTTCTTTTTAAGGAGAAGATACGCCCTGAGAAGATCATCGCGCTTGCCATGACTTTCATCGGCTGTCTCTTGGTTTCGGGCGTGACGGGCAGCGGCGCTCGGCTCGAGCCTTTCGTGGCGCTCATGGGGATCCTTTCGGGACTTTTTTACGCTTTATACACCATCTTCGGCGCTTTCGGTCTGCGTAAGTACGACACACTGACCGTCACGACCTATACTTTCGTTTTTGCCTTTCTTGCCGCCTTGCCCGCTTCGGATGTAAAAGGGCTCTTTTCCGTCTTGTCGGGTACGCCTTCGCTTTGGATATGGTGCGTCGCCATCGCCGTCGTCTCCACGGTCTTGCCGTATTTCTTCTATACTTGGGGCTTGAAGAGGGTGGAGCCTTCCCGCTCTGCGATCCTCGTGGCGGTGGAGCCCCTTGTCGCCGCGGTGGTGGGGATCGCTTTCTTCGGCGAGACGCATGACTTTGCGAAGATCCTCGGCATCGTCTTTGTCCTCGGCGCGATCATCGTCCTGAACCTTCCTTCTCCTTCGCGAAAAGATCCCATTTGATTTTTAAAAGTTTCGCGCGATAGGCGTCTTTTTCGCAAAAAAAGAAAAACAAAAATTTTTCACTTTAACACGCTAAATCGCTTTACAACTAAAATTTCCTGTGTTATAATGTGAGCACGCTGAATTTTCGGCGAGAGTGAAAAGGAGAATAAAGAGAATGAAAAAGAGTATTATTGCGATCATTTTGGTGCTTGCGGTCATCGTGAGCTGCGTGGTGGTCTTCGCAGGCTGCTCCAATAAGAAACTTGTCGGTTTCGATACCGAGCTTGCGGAAGCTGTGGCAAGTGAGCTTGGGCTGAAAGTGAAGTTCGTTGAGATCGATTGGGATTCCAAGGAGACGATGTTGGAGTCGGGCGCGATCGACGTTGTGTGGAACGGTTTCACGTATACCGAGGCCAGAGACAATGGTTACATCGATCCGGACAGAGACAATAAGCAGATCGGAGGTTTGGATTTCACGGAGTTCTATATGGAGAATAAGCAAGTCGCTGTCGTGAAGAAAGCGAATGCCGCGTCTTATGCTTCCAATGCGAGCTTTGCGGGGAAGAAGGGTTGCGCTGAGGCATCCTCTGCGGGCCAAAGCGTTATTGAAGATGTGTTGGGTGTGGAATGCTCCCAGCTCGGCAAGCAGCTTGACGTCTTTACCGCTGTTACCGCCGGCACGTATGATTTCGGCGTGATCGATCTTACGATGGCGAGCGAGTACATCTCTTCCGCGAAAGGCGCATACAAGGATTCTTTGGCGATCGTTTCGCTCGAAGATGTCGAGGTCGAGTATTATGCCGTTGCGGTGAAAGAGAAGAGCAACCTCAGAGATGCTCTGAACTATGCCTTGAAGAAGTGTTTCGATAACGGCACTGCGAAGAACCTTGCTGAGAAGTATTCCTTGGATTCGAACCTTTACAACGGCTTCACCAAAGACTATACCCTTCCCACCGACGGTGCGACCGCGGCGATCCAGAAGAAAGGAAAGATCACGATCGGTTACACCATCTTTGCTCCGATGAATTATTTCGAGGGCGAAGAAGAATAATACAAATCTTTATTCAAAAGATAATGCGCAAGTTAGCCTTGTGAAAACGAGGCTAACTTATTTGTGTTAAAGGAGAAAAATGTTTAAGGCACTTTTATTTGATCTTGGATCGGGCTTCCTTGTCACGTGCGAGATCTTCGCGCTGACGCTGGTCATAGCGATCCCCTTGGGACTTATTGTTGCCTTTGGCTCGATGTCGAGATTTAAGCCGTTGAAGTATTTCATTCGCGGCTTTGTTTGGGTCATTCGCGGCACGCCTCTTATGTTGCAATTATTGATCGTCTGTTACGGTCCCGGACTCATCGGGCTTTTCACCGTTACCGAACCGATGATCGCCGTTATCATTGCGTTTTCCATCAATTACGCATGTTACTTTTCGGAGATATACAGGGGCGGGATCGAGAGCATTTCGAGAGGGCAGTATGAAGCGGGCGCCGTACTCGGCATGAGCAAAGGGCAGACCTTCTTCCATGTCATCCTGCCGCAGGTGGTTAAGCGCATCGTTCCCCCGATGAGCAATGAGATCATTACGCTTGTGAAAGATACCTCTCTTGCGAATACCATAGCGGTCATCGAGATCATCCGCGTGGCGAAGAATTTCACGGGGACCTATGCGGTGAATATCATTATCCCGCTCCTTGTAGCAGGTATTTTCTACCTTGTGTTCGTCGGTCTCCTCACGCTTCTCTTCGGCTTTATCGAGAAGAAGATGAGTTATTACAAGGTGTAAGGAGGAAAGCGTATGTCGGAAGAAATGATAAAGCGTGCGCCCGAGACTATTCTCGAAGTCAAAGGGATCAAAAAGAAGTTCGGCGAGACGGAGGTCCTGAAAGGCATCGATTTCTCGGTGGCGAAGGGCGAAGTCGTTGTCATCATCGGTTCATCGGGCAGCGGCAAGACGACGCTTCTTCGTTGCTTGAATTTCCTCGAATTCTCGGATGAAGGCACCATCTCGGTGAATGGAGAGGTGCTTTATGACGGGCTTGCGGAACAGACGGCGAAAAAGAAGCTTAAACATAATGACAAGCTCCTTCGTGTAAAAAGACTCCATTTCGGGCTGGTTTTCCAGAATTTTAATCTTTTTCCGCATAAGTCGGTGATCAATAATCTGACGCTTGCGCCCACGCTCCAATTCAAGAGCGATCTCCGCGCGGCGAAGAAAGCGGAGAAAGAGAAAGCTCGCGCCCTGAAAAAAGCGTCTTCCGCGGAAGAGATCGCGGCGGCGGAGGCAAAATACGCGGCGAACGGAAAGCCTGATTATCGGGACGTGGAAGAGATCAAAGAAAAAGCTCTTTCCACTCTCGAAAGAGTGGGCCTCCTCGAAAAGAAGGATAATTATCCCTGTGAGCTTTCGGGCGGACAGCAGCAGCGCGTCGCCATTGCCCGCGCTCTCGTGATGAACCCCGATATCCTCTGCTTCGACGAGCCGACGAGCGCGCTCGATCCCGAGCTGACGGGCGAGGTCTTGAAAGTCATTCGCGAGCTCAAAGACAGCGACACTACGATGATCGTCGTGACTCATGAGATGGAGTTTGCGCGGGACGTGGCGGATAAGATCATCTTTATGGCGAATGGCGTCATCGAAGAGGCGGGCACGCCGGAGGAAGTCTTCGGGAATCCGAAGAGCGAGAAGACCAAGGCATTCCTTGCTTCCCGAAATAAATGAAATCTGCGGCGGACTTCGGCTCCGCCGCTTTTTTAAGTTTCGGATAAATTTTCCTTTCGCAGGCGTATCTCGCGCCCGTGATATGATATAATTTTTTATAGAAAGAATAGGAGGGTCTCTATGAAATCGAAAGTTTTTAGAATCTTGCTTGTCGTCTTGCTTCTTTTTGCTATGCTCTCTGCTTTCGCGGCGTGCAGCGCCAAAGCGGGAAGCTCGGATATCGACGGAACGAGCGCTCCCGAAATGCATTTGTCGATGGCAAATAAATCGCTCGGCGCGGACAGCACGAGCCGCATCATCGTGACGGAGGATCGCCTCATCGTGTATACGGTGGACATCGCTCTCACGGCGGAGGATCATACGGCGTCCGCGAAGAAAATGCGCGAGGCTCTGACGACGGTCGGCGGCTATGAGTCCCATTCGGACGAGCATTCCGCCGGCGTGTATGAGTATTCCTTCCGCGTCCCCACCGTCAAGCTTAATGATTTCCTTTCCGAGATCGAGGGCACGGGGAAGGTGGAGCGGAAAGAAGTCTCCACCGTGGACATCACGGATCGTTACGTAAATGCCCAAAGCGAGAAAGAAGCGCTCGAATTCAAGAAAGCCACGCTGGAAGCCCTCCTTGCGGAGGCGACCACCTTCGCGGAGAAAGTGGATATCACCGAGCGGATCTTGGATGTCTCCCGCCAGATCGACAATTATTCCAAGGTGCTGACAGATTATAAAAAAGAGGCAGATTACAGCACCGTGAACGTTACGTTATACAGCGAAGGGGACTATGAAGAAGAGGAGAAGGCGAGCTATTGGGAGAAGCTCGGCGAGGTCTTCTTCGGAAGTGGCAAGAGCATCGGCGTCGTCTTCGGGGGCATCTTGACCGTTCTTGTGGCTGTCTTGCCTTATTTCGCCCTCATCGCGGCGGGCTTCGGGCTTTATGTTCTCGTGAAGTTCATTGTCTGTCGCATCCGCAAAGTCCCGTTCACCCTCTTTAAGAAGCTGCGTGATTATCGTGCGAAGCGTAAAGCGGAGGAAGCGGCGGCGGAGCAAGCTTTGAAGGCGAAAGCGGCGAAGGCGCTCCCGAATCCGGAGCTTCCCGTAAATCCCTCCGCGGAGAAAGAGGAGCCGAAGGAATAAGCCCCGAAGGGATTCTTCGACATTGATCGATATCATGAAAAAGGCAACGAACGCTCGTTGCCTTTTTTGCCGCGTGGTGGCTTCGGAGGCGGAGGATATCCTCCGATCATTTGTATTGCTCTTTAACGGAGAGGTCCACGCGCCGCCCCGAAATGAATTTTCCTTTCCACTTGTCGTCCGTCGTGAAAGAGACGGGACCGCCGTTTGCGCTGTATGCTTGCAGGAGACGCCCTCCGCCCATGTAGAGGACGACGTGCGAGATCTTGCCGTCCCCTGTGAAATAGAAGTCTCCGCGCCTCAGATCCGTGTAGCGCGTGATGACTTTCCCCACGGTGTAGTCCGCTTGACTGCCCGTGTAGTTTCCGAGTTTTACGCCGTCGCCGACGTAGAAGCAGTATTGGAGAAAAGAGGAGCAGTCGAAGCTCTTACCCGTAAAATAAGGGCTGAGGTTTCCCTTGTCGTCCAAGATCCGCGCCGCCCCCCAGAGGTAAGGCGTGCCGAGCTTTTGCAGACCCGCTTCGAGGATGCGCTCCGTCGCGCGGCAGGTCTCCGCGAGATAGCTGTACGCGGCGCTGACATAAGCGACGCGCTCTTTCCACCAAACGGCGTACCAGCCGCCCTCCCGCCCGAGATAGGGGAGGCTTCGCCCGGTGGCGAGTGAGCCGAGGACAGCGGTGTCCGTTCCTTGTCCCGCGCGGAGATTAAGGTTCGCCACGGCGCATACAGCCGTATATTCTTCGTAGTCCGAAGTGGGTTCTATGTATAAAGGCGCGGGGTCTTTGCTTATGGGCGTCGGGTCTTCCTCGGGAGGATCGTTTCTTTGAGGCGGAGCGGGAGTTTCCGTTTCCGCGCCGTTTGACCCCCTTTCGTCGTCATTCGGCGAAGACTGCGCCTCCCAAGGCGGAGCCTCTACGGGGCTTTCTTCCGAAAAGTTTTCCCTTGTTCTCCCGCCGTCTTCGGAGGGCGTTCTTTCGCTTTCGGACAGCGTGTTCTCTTCTGTAAGATCGCTTTCGCCCGAGGAGAAAAAACTCTCTTCCGTGCGCTCGAATGGGAGGGTCGGATCGACGACGCCCCAAGCGCATCCCGCAAAAGAGCAGAGAAAGAGGAGCAAGCATAAGAGATAAAGCGTTCTCAAAAGACCTTTCATAAGCACCACCTTCCATTATAAGGGACGGGGGAGAGAGGCGGACGTGGAAAACTTTGGGAAATCTCGAAAAGAGGGGGAAATCGGTTGACGAATACTAACTTGTATAATATACTAACAATAATACAAAAGTGGAATCGGGAGATTATTATGTCATTAAAGCACGGTTTGTTGGGTTTGCTTACGTTGCGCAAATCCTCGGGATACGATCTTTCCAAGCTCTTTCAAGAGTCATTGAGC
>CAMOUZ010000066.1 GCA_946626795.1 uncultured Clostridia bacterium | reverse complement strand
TCTTCATCTCGCCGCCGTACCAGGTATTGATGATGACCTGCTCGCGGCTCGTGATATTGAAGGCGACGCAGGTCTCGCTGTTCAAGCCGAGCGCCTTATAGTCCTCCACCTTCGCCTTGGAAGCATTGTAAACAATGAAATCGGGCTTGAAGGAGACGAGCTCTTCCGCCGTAGGTTGGATGAACATATTCTTGATGAAATGCGCTTGCCAAGCCACTTCAACGATGAAACGAACCGCCATGCGGGTGTCCGCATTCGCGCCGCAGAAAGCGTCCACGACATAAAGATCCTTGCCGGAGAGCTCTTTCAAAGCAATATCCTTCACCTTCGCCCAAACCTCTTCCGACATCGGGTGATTGTCATTCTTATATCCTTCCGACGTCCACCAAACGGTGTCCTTGGAATTCGCATCCATCACGATGTATTTATCCTTGGGCGAACGACCGGTGTAAATACCCGTCATCACGTTCACTGCACCGAGCTCGGACACCTGTCCTTTCTCATAGCCGGTGAGGGAGGGATCGATCTCCGCCTCGTAAAGCGCGTCATAGGAAGGATTGTAGGTCACCTTTCCGACGTTTGCGATACCGTACTTTTCCAAATCTGCATTTTTCATAATCTATGCCCCTTTATATAATATCGAGTTTCAAATCGGCGATATCTTACGATATAGCCAATATAATTTAATCGTATTTGGGGTATTTTGTCAAACAAGTGGAGGCTCTTTCCCTTTATTTTATGAAAAAAATAAAAAAGCGGAGGTTTTCCCCCGCTTTCAGTCCCGCGCTTCGAGAAGGAAGCTCACCGGTCGAAAGCCGTCGTTGCAGGAGATCATCGCGGAATAGGGATCCCGCATCCAATCGTCGTAAAAATAGCCGCCGCCTTCTGCGAGCTTTTTCACAAAAGATTCCATAACGCTCCAAGCACTCTCGCAAAAACCGTCCGGGCACTCCCCGCCGATGCTGACGAATACCTGTCCTTCTGTCATATCGCAAGCGTGTATCAACGGATTCTCATATCGAGCGATGAGGTCGTCATAACAGGCGACGCGCATCACCGTGATCTTGACTTTTTTCATCCTCTTCCCTCCCACGGGATTTTGCGCGCGGGCTTTTGCAAGGCGCGCAAGGCGAGCCCAAGTCCCCAAGCAAGGACACAGATCACAACGAAGAACGCCGCGCCGCCGCCATAGCCCCACGTGAGGAAGCCATACCAATCATTCGTGGCGAACCCCTCTCCTATTCCGTTCGCAAGACAATTCGCAACATATCCGACGCCATACAAAGCGGGCGGAATGAGGGCGAAAAAGCTCTCCCTAAAGGAAATCTCCTCACCGAAGATCGCCTCTTCTGCAATGGCGAGAAGCGGAATGATGAGATGAAAGAAGAGGTTCGAGCCGCTATACATCCATCGATAACCGTAGAGCGGACCGAGAAAAACGACGACCACCGTGAAGGTCACGAAGACTGCCGTCGCGCACACGTATTTCAGAACGGACAGCCAGCGGGGCATGGCGCCTTTCACGGCATACATAACGAGCCAAACGAGGGCGCAGATTCCCACGAGGAGATTGGACTGCACGGTGAAAAATTTCAGATCCGTCCAGCCGCTCACGGAGAGCGCGGCGTCCCCGCGCCACAGGAAAAAGCTCAAGATCCAGATCGTGAAGACAAAGACCGCAAGAAGTATATTTGTGCCGACGCGCGCTTTATTTTTCATTCGTGCTCCTTATTCTTTCGTAATGTCATTTTCAAGCTTCTTTTTTGATCTTCCGCCGCGCGACAAGCCCGAACGCGAGATAAAAGACGGCGGTCGCCGCGGTGAAGATCAGGACGAACCAATTGATCTTTTCTTGCCATTGCAAAGCGACAGTAGCGCCGGATAAGAGAAACATCGCGATGGGCACGCAGAAGGCAAAAGACGTCCTGCCGCTACGCATAAAGCGGGAAAGCAATATGCCGAAGCTCGGCACGAGGAAGAAGACCGCCGCGTACTCCGCCGCGAAGAAAAACCCGCGGAGCGACATATTCATAAAGGAAATATAACAGACGGGGATGCTCATCGAAAAGAGCACCAAATAGATGAGCGAAACGACAGAAAGATATTTATCTTCCCCCGAAAAACAGCCTTCCACGCACCTTACGATCATCGCCGCGATGAGGAAACCGTACGCCGCGAACTGTACCCCCGCGAGGGTGAATCCCGTATGCATCATTCCGCCGAAAAGCAACGCCACCGAAGCAAGCGCCCATTCGCGCGCGTGGTCATCAAAAAGATATGTTTCTTTCGCCGAGAGCGCCCTGCCGAGCCCGATGAAGATCCGCACGAAAAGAAAAGTGCCCGCTGCGAGGCTCAGCGCCGTGACGGAATACGCCATAAAATTAAAGAGGTTTCCCGAGGTCAAGGCATACGCGTCGCCGCGATGAACACTGAGGATCACCGCAAGCAATCTTTCGACGAATAAAATCAAAAAATAAAGTGAAAAACCTATGATCTTCAAGGCATTCGTAATGCTTTTTTTCTTCTCTGTCATACGCTCCTCCGTTTGGATATTATACCATATCGGGCGGGGAAAAGGCAAGCACCCCTCATCGCGCCCCACTTTCACGCAGCAAACGCGTCGCAGGAAGGGTCAAGCCTCTCAAATGCGCTTTCCGCTCGGGCGGGATACGGAAGCTCTCCAACGCTTTCCGAATGGCTTTATTATGCGTCCAAGGGTCAAAGCGCCTCTCCTCGATATAAGGCAGAGCGGCGTCATACTGCTTGGCCAGCGCGGTGGCGAAATACCAAGCGACCATCATCTTTACGTAATACTCCTCCGAACGGACCGCCGCCGCCTTTTCGAGAAAAACGGGAGAGAAATCCTCGTCCAGAAAATGCGTCATCAACATCCCGAGGGCGAAACGAACGATATACGTCCGCTCGGAAAGGAGCCAACGATCGATCGCCGCGAGGAGCTCTTTTTTATGCTTTTTAAAGACTTTCGGGGACATCTGGTCGCAAGTCGCCCAATTATTCACGTAAGGCAAAAAGCGTTCCGTTTCCGCGAGGCAACGATCGAAATCTTTGATCTCGGAGATCAAAAAGGCGTGAAGCTGATCTTCGTCGAAATATGCATGCGGCAAATCGGTGAGAAACGCGGAAACATCCCCGCTTTTCGAGAGGGATTTCGCCAAGAGGCGAAGCGCGGGCGTGCGCACGCCGATAAACGCCTCTCTCTTCACCGTGGGGATCAATGCGCTTTGAAAATCACGATAAGATTCATCCCTCCGCGCTCGCAATTCATTGACGATCTCTTCGCTTGTCATGCTCCGCGCTCCTTCGATTTTTTGACGATATCCGAAACGTCCTGCAAGGTAATGAACGCCTTATCGTCGATCCCCGTAACGATCATTTTGAGCTTATTGATCTGAAAACGATTCACGATGAAATAAATGATCTGCTTCTCGTCTTTGGAATAACCGCCGATGGCGTCCACGATGGTGCCGCCCGCTTTGAAATGTTCCGAAAGCGCGGAGGATATCTCTTCCGCCTTATTCGTAACGATCATCGCGCACATGGATCGATCGAAGCCTTCCACGATAAAGTCCACGGTCTTTGAACCGACGAAATAAGTAACGATCGAATACAGCGGCAATATCCAACTGTGAATAACGATGCCGCAAACGATATAAAGCAAAGTGTTAAACACCATTACAAATGCCCCGATCGAGATGCCTATCTTCTTGGCAAAGACCACAGAGAGGACGTCCATGCCGTCTATGGCGCCGCCGAATCGAATGGTCAAACCGCTGCCGACGCCCGAAATGAGACCGCCGAAGACTGCGCAGAGCAAAAGATCAGAGCCCGCCAGCGGCGAAACAAAATTCAAATCGATGGGAAAGACATGCATGATCAAATAAGAGGTCAAAGCGTATATCCCTACAACGAAGATGGAATAAATGGTGAAAGTCAAGCCCTGTTTCTTAAGCCCGAAGACGAAAATCGGCACATTCAAGATCAAAAGGAAAAGAGAAAAATTCAGATAAGAGGGCGTTACTTGATCAAGGAGCATAGAAAGACCCGATATCCCGCTGTCATATAGTTTTACGGGGAAAAGAAAAAGTGTCACGCCGAATGCGTTTATGATGCCCGCGATCGCCAAAAAGACGAAGTTTATCACTCGCAGATCTTTTAAGTCTCTTTTCATATTCGTCCATTTTTCTTTTATTCTTTCTTTCATTTCATTCTCCCGCTCGCAAGGCGTCCTTCTTTCGATAAGCGACCCCTATGCCTTTTTCTTTTTCTATTCCCGATCCCTGCGAAGCGCCGCATAACAGATCACTTCCACGCTGCCGCGATGATTCACCGCAATGTCACGACCCACCTCACGCATGCCCACCTTTTGCATCACACGACCCGACTTTGGGTTCCGGACGTCATGCTTCGCCGTGATCCGCTCCGCCGAGACTTCCTCGAAAAGAAAATTCATCACCGCCGTGAGCGCTTCGGGCATAATGCCCTGCCCCCAATACGCGCGGCTCATACAGTACCCCACCTCCACGGCGGAGATGCTTTCATCGAAGTTCACCACGCCGATGCTTCCGACGGGCTCGCCGATCTCTTTGAGCTCGATCGCCCATTGGAAAAAGTCCCCTTCTCCGTAATGTGCGAGCCAATCCGAGAGGATCGCTTTGCTATCCTCCGCGCTCTTATGCGTCTCCCAAGTGAGATATTTCGTGACCTCGGGATCGGACGCCCAATTCCGATACATCGCCTCGGCGTCCTCCGCCTCGAAGGGTCGAAGGATCAGGCGCTCCGTCTCTATTCTTTTCGTTCCGAGCTTATTCATCTTGCTCCTTCACTTTTCGCCTCTTTACATTTCACGATGGCTTCCGTCACGCCCGTCAAAACGAGCTCGCCTTTTTGGTTATACGCCCGGATGGTGACTTCGGCGATCCCGTTTCTCTCATTTCGGCGGACGAGGCTTGTGATCTCCGCCTTCCCCGTCAGGACGTCCCCCGCGAAAACGGGCTTCATCCATTCGATCTTCGTGGACTTCCCCGCAAGGAGCTCCTCCCCGAAAAAGTCCACTTCGAGATATTTCGCCCACACCGCCATAAAAGACATCACGCCCGGGGCGATGAGCTCGCCGAAAACGCTCTTCTCGGCGTACGCCTCGTCGGTGTGAAGGGGGACGTCGTCATATTCGCGCGCGAAAGCGAGCATCTTTTCCTTCTCAATCACCGCGGGAGCTATTTCCGCCGTCATGCCGAGCTTTAATTCGTCAAAATACATATTCCCTCCTATTCGGCTTAAAACACCGATCCGTTATACTTCTTCTGCGTGACGTAAAAGAGAATGCCGCCGAGAAGAAATCCCGCCACGACGGGAACCCACCACAGCGTGGAATAAAAGAGATCAAGCACGCCCGAGACGGATATGCCGAGCCCGATAAGGATCAGCGAGATCCCGATGAAGCGCGCATAGGCGGGGATGTCTTCCTGTTTCACGTTTTTATAATGATAAGAATGGATGAGGGAGACTTTTTTCTTGATCCAAATCACAAGCCCGAGCACAAGGCAAAGCGCTCCGACCGCTTCTTTTATGACGACTCCGACGATCATATTTCCTCCTTTATTTGGTGGATGTTGCTATGCAACATGATAACACGATATATTTGCCAAGGCAAACGCGATATATGCTTCGCTTTGCTCGTATGCGATAGGATATACCATTCCTTGTACCGCGTCCCGCAAGGGGCATATCGTTTCCCTCAGGAAATATCACGGTTTTGTATATCGAAAATGCCGTCAGAAATTTATATCGCTTCGGGACAGTTGAACGAGCGTTTCGATGTGCGGGGTCTGAGGAAACATATCGTATAACTTCACATCTTCAAGGCGATACGCCGCGCCGAGGCGGGCGATATCGCGCGTCAACGTGGCGGGGGAACAAGAGACATAGAGGATACGATCGGGCGGATAACGGAGAACTGTCTCCACCACCTTTTCGTCCAGTCCCGCGCGCGGCGGGTCCACGACGAGGATATAATCCCCGATCTCGGAGACCACCTCGGGCAAGAGGCGTTCCACCTCACCGCAAAGATGCTTTACCTTCTCTTCCACCCCGAAACGGGCGGCATTCCGCGCGGCATTCTCCGTGGCGGCGCGGATAATTTCGATCCCGACGACCTTCTTCGCTTTTTCGGCGAGGAGGGCGCTCATAATGCCCGTGCCCGAATAAGCGTCCAAAACGACGTCATTTTCGGAAACGGTGCTCACAACGTCTTGATAAATGCGCTCCGCCACGGGGAAATTCACTTGCAAGAAAGAGAGCGGAGAGACTTCCCATGTCCCGCCGCACAGCTCGGTGAGGAGTGCCTCTTCCCCGCTGAGGCACCTGATCTCGGGGGTCAGGATCACGTTATTCCGCATCGCGTTCCGACAGAAAAAGACGCTCGTCTCGCCCTCCCACACAGCGGAAAGGCGGGCGGCGAACTCTTTCTCAAAGGGGAGCTTCTCTCCATTCGCCACGACCACGACGCTATAACGATACCCGCCGCCCAAAGGCAGGCGACGCGCCACAAGATGCCTTAAAAGCCCCTTGCCGCTCCCTTCGTCATAGACGGAGATCCCTTTCTCACGAACGAAGGAGAGGACGGCGGAGATCAGC
>CAMOUZ010000065.1 GCA_946626795.1 uncultured Clostridia bacterium | reverse complement strand
CGACATCGGGATGCAGGCAAGCTCCGCCACGATAAGGGTGATGACGAACTCGAAGCATTGGAGCTCCGAGAGCTGTCTTTTCCCCATAAGCCGCATAATGAAGAGCAGAAAAATATAGGTGATGATCGAGCGAAAAAATACCGTAAGCATAAAAATAGTTTGCGCGGGGGCAGGGGGAAATATCCGCTTTCTTTTCTTGCGAAACTTCCCTCGCGATAGGGGCTGAAAAAAGAGGCGAACGACCCCCTCCGAGAAAGGGCGATTTGTAAACAATACATTACAATAAATCGTAAAAACAGAAAAATCCCGATATAGCCGTCGATAGCGCGATTTGTGCGCGTAAAACGAGTCCGAAAGGGCGCGTTCCGAGAGGGACGAAAAGAGCGGAAAAGAGTAGAAAACGAGAGTAAAAAAAACTCGATTTTACGGAAGAAACCGATGTTTTCGCTCGCTTTTTCGACATCTTTCGACTTTTGAAAATATTCTTTTTACATATTTTGAAAAGGCGACTGTTATTTGGCACGAACGCATTGACTTTTTTGCAAAATGTGTTATATTGTGTATGTGAACATATGTTCGTATTACTCAAAACCAAAAAACAGTTCGGAGGGTAGAATGGAAGATAGATTTTTGGTGACGAAGGCGCTTCTCGAATGCTATCCGTATATCGAGGATATGTACGACGCGCTGAGCCGCTCCGCGGAGAAATGCGCCTCGGAGGGCTTCTACGCGATCTTCGCTTCGGAGCAGATGCGCTTATATGAACAGATTATGAAATATAATAATCGGAAAATAGGATTATATAATATGAAATACTTGACGGAGGAGGGGATCGGCGGAAGCGCCGTGACCGCCCTTCTTCGCGAACGATACCTTAAAGAAAAGAGCGCGGCGACCGTCTCGGCGGAAAAGGGCGTCCCCCTTCGCACGGTGTATCGCCGTTTGGAGGTGGGATTGCGCGCCTTCACGAGACGTCTGGAAGAGATGGGGTTTGATAAAAAACGATTGCTGAAAGAATTCGGGAACGAGCCGCTTTTTCTTTCGATGCTGAAACGCGTGATCGATGAAGACGATGAAAACGAGCGCATGCGCGGCGCTCTTTTAAAGATGAAAGCCGAGGCGCTTGGAGCGTTCAGTCGTCGTAATCGTCGTAGTCATCCTCATCGGGATAGCGGCGACGATCGCGTCTCGGCGTAGTGTTTCTGCGCTTGCGGGGACGGAAAAGGAGGACGAAGATGATGAGCAGGGGGACGATCATTCCGATGATGAGCAGAAGGCGCACGACGTCGAAAGATTTTTCGGGCTTCGTCTCGTCTTCCTCCTGCGCCTCGGCGGAGGCGGGCGCGTCCGTGACCACGCTGTTCGGATGCACGGGGGCGAAAGAGCTCTCCAAAAGTTCGAGGTTATTGGTCAGCGAACAGTGGAGATAGTAAAGTTCATTGGCGTAAAGCACGGCGAACCAAACGGCGCTGCCGTAGGAGCCTTTGTCGCCGTTGATTTTTCCGAGATAGGTGAGGGAGAGCCCGTTTGCGGCGATCCCCGTATCGGCGGAGAAAGAAGGCGAGGTATAGAGGCAGGGATTGACGTGCGCCGTGATGGTCTGGGAAGTGAAATAAGGGTTTTGCACGTCGGAGACGGTCTCGCTCCCCACGTCCGAGATCTTGACGAGTCCGCGCACGCCGTTGTACTCCACGACGTGGTATTCCGTCGTGTAATTGAGGGTAACCACTTTTACGTAATACGTTTTGGGAATGGTGAAAAGAGCCGCCGGTACGAGCTTATCGGCGTAAAGAGAAACGTCGTCTTTCCCCACTTTGAGGTATTGCTCTCCCTCCGCGTGAGCGGTGAAAGGGAGGACGGAAAGAGACGTCAGCGCGATCACGATCGCCAAAATGACAAGAAAAGTACGTTTCATAGTGCTATTATACACGATATTCGGGCGTGCGACGTACTTTTTTCCGAAAAAAGGTGACGATATATGGAGAAAAAGGGAAAGCTCGAAACGCTGATCAAGCGGATCGGGGAGATCGAGAAAGTGCAGGCGTTTCGCGCCGAACATGACAAACTCGGCAAATACAATCAAGAAAAAGTCCATGAAAAGCAGATGGCGTTCCATCGCTGCCAGAAGCGGAATCGTTGGGTCTTCGGCGGAAACAGAAGCGGGAAGACGGAGTGCGGCGCCGTGGAGGCGGTGTGGTGGGCGCTGGGTATCCATCCCTATCGGAAGAATCGAAAGGACGTTTGCGGCTGGGTGGTCTCGCCGACCTATGAGATCCAGCGCGAGGTCTCGCAGAGTAAAATCCTCTCCTATCTTCGTCCCGACAGGATCGTGGATGTGACGATGCAGTCGGGGAGAAAGAGCAGTCCGGAAGGGGGCGTCATCGACTATATCACGGTGAAAAACGCGCTGGGCGGCGTCTCTCGCATCGGCTTCAAGAGCGCGGATCAAGGCAGGGAGCGATTTCAAGGCGCCTCCCTCGATTTCGTATGGTTCGACGAGGAGCCCCCGCAGGACGTTTATGAGGAGTGTCTGATGCGCGTGATGGATCGCCGCGGCGAGATCTGGGGGACGATGACCCCTTTAAAAGGGCGCACCTTCGTCTATGACGAGATCTATCTGAATAAGCGGCAGAATCCCGAGATCTGGACCATCACGATGGAATGGGCGGACAATCCTTATCTCGATAAAGAGGAGATCGAGCTTTTGACCAATGCCTTCGACAAGGAGAGCGTGGAGAGCCGTCGATACGGCAAGTTTTCGGACGAAGGCGGGCTGGTCTATCCGGAATTCGAGGAGAGCGTGCACGTCGTGGATCCTTTCGAGGTGCCGCACGATTGGTATGACAATATTTCCGTGGATCCGGGGCTGCATAACCCGCTTTCGGCGCATTTTTACGCTGTGGATTACGACGGGAATATCTATGTCATCGCCGAGCATTACGAGCGAGAGAAGGATATCGACCATCATGCCCGCCGCATTCGGGAGATCGCGGACGAACTCGGCTGGCATAGGGACGCCAAGGGGCGGCTCCGTTGCCTCATCGACTCGGCGGCGAATCAAAGGACGCTTGCCTCCGTAAAGTCGGTCGCAGATCTTTTTTACGAGAAAGATATCCTCTGCGACACGAAAGTGAATAAAGATCTTTGGTCGGGGATCGCCGCGGTGAAAGACAGGCTGAAAGGCCGTCCGCCCCGCCTCGTGATCTTCCGAAACTGCGTGCATATGATTCGCGAGATAAAAGGATATCGTTGGGGAAATGGAGACGCGCCCGTCAAAGAGGACGATCACGCGATGGACGAACTGCGTTATTACGTGATGAGCAAGCCGCAGCCGCCCCGCTTGGGACGAGGGGAGGAGACCGTGCAAGAGCGATATAAAAATAAGCTCATACGAATGAGAAGAAATATGTGAGAAAGAAGTCTTCGCAAGAGGACTTTTTTCTTGGCGAGGAGGGCGTATGGACGATAAATTACTGCATTCCCTATATAAAAAGGCGGTGGGCTATACCGTGACGGAGAAGACTTTGGAGTATTCGCCCGAGGGCGACGTGGTGAAAAAGAAAGTCACGAGCAAGCATTATCCGCCCGATATCGCCGCGCTGAAAGCTTATGTCGAGCTTGCGGAGGGAGAGAGTCTCGAATCCATGAGCGACGAAGAGCTGGCGCGTGAAAAAGCAAGACTTTTGAAAGTATTGGAGGAAATGGAAAATGGAACTGATGAAACTCAGCGTGAAAGCCCGATGTGATATGGGACTTTGTAAGAACTGTGCCGCATACAGCATCGCTTCGGGCGGGCAGAAGGCGCATCTCCCTTGGAGACGCGAAGCAGGCGGGACGTATATTTGTCAGGATTGCTTGGAGAAGCTCTATGCCGCGATCGGCAAGGTGCTTGTCCCCAAGAGTCCGGATAACGTCATCAAAAAAGCCGTAAAAAGGAGAGAAGAAAATGAAATCGGATAAAAGAGAAAAAGACGCATTGGCGGCGGAACTTCGCGCGGACTATGAAAAGCGCCGCGAGGAGAGACGCAGCCTCGAAATGCAATGGAGATTGAACCTGAATTATGTGATGGGAAATCAATACTGCGAGATCGGGCAGAACGGGAATATCGAGGACTTCGGCAAGCAGTATTTCTGGCAACAGCGCGAAGTGTATAATCACACGGCGACCGTCCTCGAAACCCGCATTGCAAAGCTCGCCGCCGTCAAACTCGGGATGTCCGTCCGCCCGATGACCTCGGACGAATCGGACAGAGCCGCCGCGCTCTTCTCGGGGAAGATCCTCGAATCGGTCTTCAATGAAAGAGATCTCAGGAAGCTCGTGTCGGAGGCTTGTATGTGGAGCGAAGTCACGGGAACGGCGATCTATAAGATCACCTGGGACCCCCGAAAAGGCAAGAAGATCGCCCATACGGATAAAGGCGACGTCTTCGACGGCGACGTCTCCGTCGAAGTGGTCTCGCCCTTCGACATTTATCCCGACAGCGTGACGAATATGCAGGTGGAGGACTGCCGAAGCATCATTCACGCAAAGGCGTATCCCGTGGAGGAAATCAAAGACGTTTGGGGCGTGACCGTGCCCAAAGAGGAGATCACGGGTTTCGCCGTCACGGGCGGCAGGACGCTCGGCGGACTCGGCTATACGGGGTACGTGCAAGGGATGGCGAATGCATGTTTGGATCACCACGCGATGGTCATCGAGCGTTACGAGCTCCCGAGCGCGGATCATCCAGAGGGAAGGCTTATCATCTCGGCGGGGGATACCGTCGTCTATGACGATAAGCTTCCGTACGTCAATAAAGAGGACGGAAATCGCGGCTATCCCTTCGCAAAGCAGACGGCGATCATCGCCCCGGGGAGTTTCTTCGGGACCTCCATCGTGGAGCGGATGATCCCTATTCAGCGCGCCTTTAACGCCGTGAAAAACAGGAAGCACGAATACTTGAATCGTATGACGATGGGGGTGCTCGCCGTGGAGGATGGCAGTCTCGACGTCGAGAACCTCGAAGAGGAAGGGCTCTCCCCGGGCAAGGTGCTCATCGTGCGCCAAGGGGGCAGGATGCCCGAGATGCTGGAAATCGGGAGCGTCCCGACCGAGCTTGTCAGAGAAGAGGAGCGTCTCCTCGACGAATTCACCATCATCAGCGGAGTGAGCGACCTGATGAAATATTCGCAGGCGCCCTCCTCGAATACGAGCGCCGCGGCGATCTCCCTTTTGATGGAGCAGGACGAATCCCGCCTCACGATCACGGCAGGCGAAGTGCGCGCCGCGATCAAGGAGGTGGCGAAGCAGATCTTGCGCCTCTATAAGCAATTCGCCGTTCGCGCGAGAATGAAGCGGATCGCGGGGGAGAATGGGGAGATCGAGCTCCGTTATTTCGATCGCAACGACATCAGCAGCGACGACGTGGTCTTCGACGCGACGGGCGATATCTTGGAGACGATGTCCACGAGACGAAATATGGTCTTCAAGCTCCTCGAACTCGGCATCCTCGGCGATGAAAAAGGCAGGCTCAGCGCTGCGAATAAGCAGAAGGTCTTGGAGATGCTCGGCTTCGGCAATTGGGAAAGCGCGCGCGATCTCGACGAACTCCATCTCAAACGGGCGAAGGAAGAGAATGAGGCCGTCAAAGACGGCGACATCGAATGTGAAGAGGTGGATGACGACGCCCTTCACTTACAAGAACATATCAAGGCGATCATCGGGCGGGAGAATCCCCTCGATCCCGCCGCGAAAGAAAGATTGCTTGCGCATATCCGTATGCACAAGCGCAGAAAGGCTCTCATCGAGAGCATGGAAAAGAATGCGTAAGCATTAAAGGAGGATATTATGCAGGAAAATATGGAACAAACGGCTATTTTGCCCGAAGAAGCCCCGGCGGAAAGCGAGGCGAAGGATAACGAAAGCACCGTCTCCGTAGGCAAATTCGCGAATAGTGACGAGCTACTTAAAGCGTACAACCGATTACAGTCGGAATTCACGAGAAAGTGTCAGCAGTTGAAGGAAGCGGAAGCGAGGCGTGAGACGCCCCCGTCGGAGGACGGACAGGCAGGATCAACTCCTCTGTATGCGAAGGAAGAATGGGAAGAGAAGGTGGCTGCCTTCGTCGAAGAATATCCGATCGCAAAAGAATACGCCGCAGAGATCAGCTCTGTCTTGAAGGACGACCCCG
The DNA here is from genome assembly GCA_946626795.1 of uncultured Clostridia bacterium. Lineage (GTDB taxonomy): Bacteria > Bacillota > Clostridia > Christensenellales > CAG-1252 > CAG-1252. Next base: position 505 of record CAMOUZ010000065.1, on the reverse strand, counting down.
AGCTGGCGAAAGAAGATCGCTGTCTCGACATCGCCCTCGGAAAAGCTGTCGCGAAGAGCTATAAAAGCCCTGAAAGCATAATAGAGGACGGAGACTTCCTTGAAAAATACGTCTTTGCGAATGGCAAGATTCGCGATAGAGTCATCGCGGACTATCTCAGGGAACTCTCTCCGCTCATCGGCGCTCCGAAGACGTTGCCGCATGGCGGGAGCGCCGCGATCATACCCCCGACTCGGGCGAGAAGCATCGAGGAGGCGGGAGCCATGGCGGAAAAAATGATAAAAGAAAGGAGGATATAAAATGGTTACATTATCTACTGCGGAAAACGCATTGAAGACCCTTTATCTCGGCGTGGTGGCGGATCAGCTGAATACCGGCGTGAACCCCCTCTTTGCAAAGATCAAGCAGACCACCGCCGACGTTTGGGGCAAAAACATCGTAAAACTCGTGCCCTACGGTCTGAATGGCGGCGTGGGCGCAGGTAGCGAGACGGGCACGCTCCCCG
>CAMOUZ010000064.1 GCA_946626795.1 uncultured Clostridia bacterium | reverse complement strand
TGGAGAGCTTTCTGCGCTCTTTCTCATACGCGGCGTACTCTTTGTCCTTACGGAGGCGTTTCTCGCGCTCTTCTTCGTCCATACCCGACATATCGTAAGTGTCGCAAGCCACAGTCGCCGCGGCTTCTCCCTTCGGCACCATGCGTCCCGTGCTTTTCCAATTCGAGAGGATCTGATTCATATAGGCGATGGCGTAAGGTTTATTCGCCGCAAGGGTGGCGGCTTCCAAGATGGCGTCCTCGTCGAAGCCCCAAGAAAGCCAATTCCGATATACGGCGCGGTCGCTCTCGCGAACCTTTCGCGCGCTCCCCGTGAGACGGATGACCTTCTCCATCACTTCGTCGAGACGCTTGATATCCTTGATACGAGCGCGCACCGCCTCTTCCGAGACATAGCCAAGCGCAAAATATTCTTCCACTGCGTGGTCCATACTGCTGAGCGTGCGATAATCGTCGAGGAAACAGCGCTCCGCGATGAGAAGGAGGCTATTCGCGCCGAAGCCCATGCCCACCCATTTCGAGACATAGGTGTCCACGACGGTATTCAGATCCTGATAATAAAGACCGAGCTTATTATTCACGCGGATGGCGATATCCGTCATATCCTCCTTGCGTTTCGCTTCTTCGAGGATATCCGTCGCCGTGAAGACGCCCCTCTTCGCGAAACCTTCGAGGATCTCGTCGAGACGCGCCATGCCGCCCTTCTTCTTCGCCATCTTCGCCGCGGCGAGCACCGCATCCTTCGTGAAGCCGAGACGCGTGGTCCACTTCACGTAAAGCTGTCTGTCCGTCGGTTCGGGAGCGGAGGTCCTGCCGAGCGCGCCCAAAACCGCGCGCACGTCCTGCGAAGCCTCATCTTCGCGGAGGAGACGCTCTTCCACGTCCTTCACCGTGCGAATGCCGCTCTCGATGAAGCTATTCGCCACTTTGCGGATATAACGAACGGGGTTCTCCTTGCTGCAATAACCGAGACAATAACGGATGATGAGGAGCATGGCGTCCGGTTCGAGCTTTCCGTCCTCGATGATGGTGTAATACTCCATAAATTCGCGCGGAGTCACCACCCTGCCCTCGAAGATCTCTTCCACTTGCTTATTGAAATCCGCGTATTTCTGCTTCTTGAAAGTGCGCGTGAGACCGAAACGGCTCCGCACGGAAAGATACTTCACGGAGAAAGGCTCCTCCGTCACGTGGACGAGCCCTTGCCTCTCCCAATACGCAAAAGCGTCCTTTACATCCGCTTCGGCAAGATTCAGATCCTCGGCGAAGCGTCCGAGCGTGACATTCTCCGCGGTCTTGCGGCAAAGATCCAAGCCGAAAAGATATACTTTCAGCTCCACCTCCCCCGCATAAGGGAGATAATGCTCGATGAAGAGGGCGTCCAATAAGACGAACCCTTCTTTCTCCGCTTCATTGTCCAGATAACAAAACGCCATTTCCTTTCATCCATCCCTCCCCCGCCTCTTCGCGGAAAGGGAAATTCATTATAGCACGAAGAAACAAGCCTTGTCAATGAGGAACGCGATCTGACAAGAAAGAAAAAACGATCGGGCGCGTGAAACATATAACGATAAGACGATCGCTTTGTCACTTTGGCTAAAATAGAGCAGCGCGGCAATGAGCGCACCTCAACAAAAGAGGGAGCAGGCGCGTACTCTTTGTACGTGGCTGCTCCTTCTTAAAGTCGTAGCAAAATATATGTCGCTATGTGCCGTCGCTGTTATTTCGTATAGTTATCGAAATAACCCTGCACAAGCACGATGGGCGTGCCCTTATCGCCGCTGCCGCTCGTGAGGTCACAGAGGGAGCCGATGAGGTCGGTCAGGCGGCGAGGCGTCGTGCCCTGCGAGACCATCTGTCCCACGAGGTCGGCGTCCTTATGGCGGATATAGTCCGAGATCGCCTCTTTCAAAGCGTCGCCCGAGAGGTCCGCAAAGTTATTGTCCGCGAGGTACTTTAATTTCACTTCGTTCGGCTGACCTTCGAGCCCTTCGGTGTACGCGGGGCTGACCACGGGATCGGCGAGCTCCCAGATCTTCCCTTGGGGATCCTTGAAAGCGCCGTCGCCATAGACCATCACTTCCACCTTCGTGCCGGTAGCTTCGAGAATGAGCTTTTGGATCTTATCCACCACGGGACGGCAATCGCGCGGGAAGAGCTTGATGGTGTCTTCCGTGGCTTTATTCGAGCCGAGGAGACCGTAATTCTCATTATAACCGCTGCCATTCACAGGGGCGGTCATGATCTCGTCGAGAGAGAAGACCTTCGCGCCTTTCTCCGTAAGGAGACGCTTCGTGCGGCGGCGCGTATGGATGTCGCAGTTGATGACGCTCTTCGTATAAGAAAGGATGGCGCGACAGTCATTCGCAAAGACGATCTCGCAGGCGCAGCCCATGCTCTCGATGAGCTCGCGGTAATACGCGATATAATCCACTCCTGTGAAGGTGTGCTTGGTCTCGCCGAAAGCGGCGCGGAATTCCTTCTCCGTGAGGACGTCCGTCCAAGGATTGATCCCGGCGGCGTCCAGCCTGTCGAGATCCACGAGATGATTACCCACTTCGTCGGAAGGATAAGAAAGCATCAAGACGATCTTCTTAAGTCCTTTGGCGATGCCTCTCAAACAAATGGCAAAACGATTTCTGCTGAGGATGGGGAAGATGACGCCCACCGTCTCGTCGCCGAACTTCGCTTTGACATCCGCCGCGATGTCATCCACCGTGGCGTAATTCCCTTGCGCTCTCGCCACCACCGCTTCCGTGACTGCGATGACGTCCTTCTCCCGCAAGGTGAAGCCGTCCGCGGACTTAGACGCCGCAAGCACGCTGTCCGCAACGATCTTTGCGATGTCGTCGCCCTTTCTGATGATGGGAGCGCGAATGCCCCTCGAAACCGTACCGACTAATCTTTCCATACATTTCTCCGTAAAAAGGTATTACTCCCCCCTTACAGAGCGTCCACGCCTTCGGGGAGCATATTCATTATAACAAAAAAAGCGCCCCCGCGTAAAGCGAGGGGCTCATTCTGTGATTACAAATATTTTATACTGCCGTTATGACGTCTTTATACTTATGAAGCGGTCAGGACGGCGTATATCCGGACGCAACGAAGGGAGTGGCAGCGGCAGGCGAAGGCGTCCAGCTTCCCGTCACCGACGTTAAAGCGATACAGGCGGCGAAAGCGCTGTCGCCGAGCGCGACCGCCGTCTCAAATTTGATGGAAGTCAGGTTCACCATTCCCGCGCAAACCCCCGCGCCGATGAAGGTGACATTGGAACCGAAGACAATGCTCGTCACCACGGTATTATTCGTGAGGCGGGGATCATTGCCCGCATATGCCGCGCCGTTCATCGAGCATTCATAGGAAGCATAGTCCGGCACGACGAGCACTTTCGTCACGTGCTTGCTTTGATAAGTGGCGGGGATCTTCAATTCCGCCACGAGTCCCGTGTAACCGATCACCGCATACGAATCGACCGACGTGCCCGAATCCTTGACAATATAATTCCCGCTGCTGTCCAATGCGACGTATACGATGTACTTCGCGCTGCCATTTGCCTCTTCCACCTTAACGTTCGTGCCGCTTTCGTCTTCCGTCTTATTATTCCAAAGCGCGGAGGTCGTGCACGCCGACAAAAGTGCGAGCGCGCCGATCAAAATCACCGTTATCATTATCATCCATATTTTTCTCATCTCTCTCACCTCACTCCTCGACGCCGATCGTCACCGTCATCGCCAAAGTCTTGCCATTCATCTCCGGCTCCATCAGTTCCTCCGGCTGCGCAATGAAGACATAAAGATTATAGGCGAACTCGCTATTCGGCGCCAAAAGGATCTTCGTGCCGTCCGTTGTCATCGTGGTGTCTTCCACCGTCAGTTCGCGCCAATAACACTCCGTATCCAAGGCAACGATCCCCGTGGGCAAGGTCAGATCCGCCGAAACTTCCGACACATTCAAATAACACTTGCCGTTATAATACATAAACTTATTGTTGTTGTAATAAAAGATCGCCAAATAGGATATCTCCCCTGCCGCGACGAGATCGAAAGTGTCGCCCGCAATATTCGCCGAAACCGCGAAAGAGAGATCGGCGGGCGTCGTGCCCGCGCCCACCCAATATGCGCCCGTCGCCGCAAAGCGAACGGCGCGCGCCGCGCTCTCGACCTTGGCGGTACGGAACATATCGAGCGGCTCGTCATACGTCAACTGCGCATTTAAGGATGTCAAACCGGCGCCGCTGCTCTTTGCCGTGGCGGGAAGAAGTTTATTGGCGGAGGTATTGATCGTGCCGCTTTGGAAGTCGATGGCGGTCTCATACTGCAAAATCACGTGACTCTCGGAGTCCAATTCGAACTCATACTGCGCGGACTGCAAGGAGAGGAACCAGGCGTACGTCACCGTACCCGTTCCGACGCCGACCACCGCCAAGATCGCAATGACAAGCAGAAGGAAATATTTCTTGTTCTTCCTCATATCAAGCCTCCTCCACTTCTTCCACGTAACAAGTTACATTGAAAGTGTACTTCGCATCCATATAACGCGGATGGCTATACGGGAACCCTTCGATCCTATTATACCTCGAAAGCGAAGACAGCGCGATATAATCATTCGAGCTTCCGATCTTTACATACGCCCCGGAGGCGCTGACGGTATATACGTCGCCGTCTTTCGCATAACGCGTGAGAGAACTGAGCAAAGCATAGGACGAGATCGCACGCACATAGCCGCCCGAGGCGCTTTCCGCAGCGTGCCCCTCTCCGTCGAGGGCGCCGTATCTCGTCAGCCCGGAATGATATTTCTCCGCGTACGGCACATAATTCACGAGTCCGACATAATCGCCGAGCGCATTGAATTCATAGCCGTAAACGCTTGAATAATTGCCCAAGCTCCATTGTTGATACGCCGTTTCCGGCAGGAAAGTGTATTTGAAGGAGAACCAATACCTCCCCTGCGGGAAATACGCGTACGATGCGCCGCCCGATTGCATCACATAGCCGTCATCCGCGATCTCATAGCCCGTCAGCGCGTAATGCTGCTCGGCGGTATGCGTGCCGTCATCCAAGGAGAAGACGCCGTTCGCGTCCTTGACATACGTGCCCGAATTGCTCTCGGTGTAACAATTTGCTTGAACATGGAAAAGCTCCGTCAAAAGCACGTTCGGGATCGTGCCTCCGCCATACGTGGTGATAAGCACTCTGCCGAATTCGATGCGGATGCGTCCGCCCTTCCCTTCCGCAGAGGGCGTTATTACCGCGCGGAAATTTCCGGCTTCATAAACGTAAGGAGCGTTATCTCCCGAAGCGGCTCTGCCAGTCTGTCCGTCATACGCGTAATCCGTGCCTTCGAGCTCGGAATCAAACGCAACGGTGAGGGTCGTCGCCGCATTCAGGGTAACGTCGTTTGCATCCACGTTCGGGTTCGACGTGAACCAAGCCAAGGTCGCCACAACGATCGAGAGGATCAATATCGCAATAAGCGCTACGATGAGCGAAACTTTCGTAATGTTCTTCATATTATCTCACCTCCTCACTGATGCCCATAAAGGTGTCATCATCGGGATCTTCGGAAGAAGACCAGATAAAGATCTTCTTCCCGTTCTCATTGATCGCCTGATACGTGAACTCTCCCGCGTGGACGCCGTTGCCGTAGGAATGCGGCAGGTAGATATCGGCGCCCAGCGTGAAGTCAGCCCAGCTATACATCTCCATGATGGCAAGCTGTCTGTAATTCTTGATCGTGTAGCTCGCCTGCACCGTGCCGACATAGAAGACCTTCATCACGTAGCCGCTCACGAGATCTTCGCGCAGCGCGATGATATTCTCATCTTCCGTCTCCGCCAGGATGTCCGCATAGCTGACCGCAAGCGTTCCGTCCGAAATCACTTCATCGCTTCCTTCGAGGTCGAGACCACCGAAGGATCCTTCGAGGTAAGTACCCGCTACCGTGACGCCTTCCGCCACGCTGCCCGCGATGCCGCCTGCGGTGATGACCGCGGAAGCATTCAGCTTATTGATCTCCACGAAGGTGTACGCCGTGATATCATCATTCGCGACACCCACCGCGCCGCCGACCGTCACCGTGCCGCCGAGCACCTTGATATAACCCGCCGCCTTGCTCTCCGTGACCTCACCCGAGGTGGATGCAGCCAAGAGACCGACCGTTGCGGGTGCCACGTTCGTGCCGCCGCTCACATAGATATTGCCTTGCGCCGTGGAGGATACGATCTCATTCGCCGTCGCCGCGATACTGCCGACCTCTGCGCCCACGCCCGTGGAGATGACCGTCACATAGCGGAGATCCACGCCCGTGATCGTTCCGGTGACCTCGCCGAAGAAGCCGAGCTTCTCGCCGCTTCCGACGATCATGAAGTTGCTGATCGTATGACCCGTACCGACGTAATTACCATAGAGTCTCGTAACGACCGGACCGGTGTGGATATTGTAAGAACCCTTATTCGCGCCGGTGCTGACGATACCGCTGATATCCGCCGTCTGCGTATACGTAATGACGTTCGCCGCAATGCCCGCCTCTTCGAGCGCCGCACTCTCCGCCGTAAGGATCGAGATATCCGAAGCGTTCGTAACGTTGAAGGAATAGGTCTCGTTCGTATCGACATTCTTGCCGAGGGCGGATACCGTGAGCTTTCTGTCGGAAGAGACTTCGTAGTTATCGTTGATCGTGATAGAGATCACGCCGTCCACGCCGTGGTCGCCGCTTT
>CAMOUZ010000063.1 GCA_946626795.1 uncultured Clostridia bacterium | reverse complement strand
CTTTCATCTATGAGGATTTCTCCGCCTTCCCGCGCAAGAGCGGCTTCCTCGCTCCGCATTACGTCTCAATGACGAGCTATAAAGCGGAGTTTGAGGGAAAGCTCGACGTGGCTTTCAAGCCCACGAGCCTTGCGAATACCTTCGGCGAATACATTTCGAGCCTCGGGCTGAAGCAGCTCCGTATCGCTGAGACGCAGAAATACGCCCACGTGACCTTCTTCTTCAATGGCGGCAATGAGACGCCTTATAAGGGAGAGGATCGCGTGCTTATTCCTTCCCCCCAAGTGGAGACTTTCGACATGAAGCCCGAGATGAGCGCGAATGAGATCACCGATAAAGCGATCGAGCTCATCGAAGCGGAGGTCTATGACGTCATCGTCCTGAACTACGCGAACTGCGATATGGTGGGACATACCGGCATCATGGAAGCGGCGGAAAAGGCGGTCACCACCGTGGATAACTGCGTCAATCGCCTTGTGAATGCCATCCTGAAAGTGGGCGGCATGGCGATCGTGACGGCAGATCACGGCAATGCGGACGAGATGATCGCGCCCGACGGCTCCCCGATGACCGCGCATTCCACGAATCCCGTTCCTTTTATCCTCGTGGACGACGGATATAAGGGCAGGAAGCTGATGGAAGGCGGAGTGCTGGCGGATATCACGCCGACGGTGCTTGATGTGATGGGAATTCCCCAGCCCCTTGAAATGACCGGTCATTCTTTGATCAAACACGAATAAGGAAGCAGCTTTCTTTTTCTGAAACAAAAATCCCGCAGTTGCGTACGATCGGTACGTGCCTGCGGGATTTTTTCGTTGGGCTTCATCTTTGAGTTTCGCACTTTGTGGGGCCCCTAAATGAGGGAGGCTCCGAAATTGGATTTTATAGCGGAAAAAGCCTTCGGAATTAAAAAGATTTTTCCGAGAGGATCTCTTGCGGATTTACGTCGATGATCGCGCAGAGATTCGCGAAGGTGTCGAGGGCGGGGAGTTTGTCGCCTTTGAGATAGTGCGAGATCGTCTGTTGCGAAACGCCCAGCCTGCGTCCAAGCTCTGTTTGCGTCATCCCGCATTGTTTGATCGCGGAAGCGAGATTTTTTTGAATCTGTTCGAGTGTTATCATATTTGCAGTCTACACCTAATAGGCGTAACGCCTCTTGACATACGCCCATTGGGCGTGATATAATATATTTACATATGAAGGAGGTTTAGTTGTAAATGAGTGAATTCCAAATGCATAAGAGTGAAAGTGTAGTGCGGAGGTATGAGTTCTCTGTAACTCGTCAGATCGGCAATGAAGACGCTTTGATCTTTACGAATCAAAGGGTGGTGCGACGCTTTGTCGTAGGGGATACTTTTGTGCAGAATGACATTTTGCTTTCCGATGTCAACAAGATCGATACGAGCTATCAAACGTCGCGCTATCCGCTCCCTTTGAAGACCGATCCGAAGAAGATTCTGTTGATCGTCATAGCAGCGATCATATTCTTTGCCGCTTTGGTCGTCCTTTTTGCTTGGAATATGACAGTTGGCGGCGTTCTTATCGGTGTAGCTCTGGTCATATTCTTACTTTCGTTTTTGATCAAAAAGAAGCAAGAATATATGATGAGAACCGCTTTGAAGATCAAAGTTTACGAAAGACAATGTAATGCTTGTGTGATCGAGATCGAAAAAGAGTATAGCGGGAAATCATTTGCGTTGGAGATCGCAAATGAAATCGGTTCTGTTTTATTGCGCGCTCGCGCGGGCGAAGTAGGAAAAACTGCGCCCGAAGAAGAGAAAGAGGAGACGCCTCCCGAGGCAGCCCAAGGGGAATGAGCATTTTTTAAATCGGGTTTTCAAGGTAAAAGAGCAGGCACCAAACGCACCTGCTCTTTTTTTTGAGATCGAATTTTATGCGATCATTTATTGCCCACTTCGAAATATTGCATAGGATCGATCTTTTCGCCGTTTGCGTCGCGGAGCTCGAAATGAAGGTGAGGGCCTTTATGCTTCTCGAAGGTGCCGCTTTCGGCGATACAGCCGATGACGTCTCCTTTCTTGACCGCTTGCCCCGCGCTGACCGAGACGTCGCTTCCGAGCAGGCTGTAAACGCTCGTGAGTCCGTCCTTATGCTCGATGACCACCTCCGTGCCGCGAAGGACGCTGGACGTGACGCTCTTCACCGTGCCGTCGAAGACGCATTTCACCTCCGTGCCCACTTCCGCCGCGAGGTCATATGCTTCGTGAGTGCTCCATTGATTCAGCGTGGCGTTATAGACGAGGGTGTCATTCGAGAAGACCCCAACGACTTCCCCCTCCGCGGGCATGCAGAAGACGATCTCCTCCGTCACGGTGGGCTCGGAAGGCTCCGAGGGTCCCGTGGGTTCCGAGGGCTCGGAAGGCTCGGAAGGTCCCGTCGGTTCGGAAGGCTCCGAAGAGGTGTCCGTCGGGACGTCCACGCTCGCGTCCACGACGCCGTCCGTGCTGTGCTGTTTGGTCGCGTAAGTGACCGCTACCATCGTGGCGATGGCGATCACGCAGACGATCATAAGTATTAAGTATAAGTTTTTCTTGATAAATGCCGCGAATTTCGCGTTCTTTACTTTCTTTGACTTTTCCATATCATACCTCCGTCACATTGATTATGGACGGGGTGTGCTTTTCTATACGGCGAAAAGAAAGTTTTTTTCGTGGGAGAGGAAGACCCGCGCGAGCGCGCGAAATATTGAAATATCCTCTCTTCCTTGACGAAGAGGGAGGGCATTTATTATAATAAACTTATGAGAAAGGTCAGTATCAGCGGTTACGGTTATATCGACAGACTCCCTTTGGAGCGCAGCTTCGAGCTTTTGGCACGCGCAGGGGCGGAAGCTGTCGATTTCCCGCTCTATCAGTACGTTCATAAGATGACGTGTTACCTCGCGGGCGAGGGCACGCTCGAAGAGAGATGCGCCTTTGTTCGCCGCGCCGCAGAGAATGCGGGGCTTGTCATCGGGCAGACTCACGCGCCTTTCTGTTATCTGGAAGAGAGCAGTCTCGAAGAGATCATTTTCGCTTATAAGGAGTCTGTTTTCGCGACGAAGCTTCTCGGCGCGCAGGGCGTCGTGATGCATCCCGTGAAATTCGGGGGTTGTTACGGCGATATGCGCAGGCAAGAATGCTTTGATCTGAATGTCGAGATCTTCCGCGCCGTCGAGCCCGCTTTGCGGGAGACGGGGGTGAAAGGTCTCCTCGAAAATATGTTTGCGAAGGCGGTGGATCCGGACGGTTATAAGCGGCTTTATCCCACCATTTATTCCACGGGAGAGGAGCTTCGCCGCGCCGCAGATCTCCTCGGAGATTCCTTCGGCGTTTGCCTCGATACGGGGCATGCGAATATCACGGGGGAGGATATCCCCTTGATGATCGAGACCATCGGGGAAAAACTCCTTGCTTTACATCTCCATGATAATACGGGCGCGCGCGACGATCATAGCCCGCTTTATTTCGGAAATATCCCCTTTGCGGAGACTTTCGCAGCCTTGAAAAAGGTGGGTTATCGCGGCAATATCAATTTTGAAGTAAATTTCGAGAAAGTGCCGGAAGAGCACCTCGAAACGGGATTTCGTTATTTGACGGAGATCGGACGGAGCGTCCGCAAGGCATTGGACGGGGAGTGAAATATGAGTATCGTACGTGTGAAAGCATCCAAAGAATATGACGTCGTCATCGAACAGGGCGGCATCGCGAAGCTCGGGGAATATCTCTCTGCCATCGGGATCAAAGGCAAAGTCGCCGTGATCTCGGACAGTAATGTCATGCCGCTTTACGGCGAGGAAGTCTCGGACGTTCTCACTTATCACGGCTATGAAGTGTCGACCTACGTTTTCGACGCGGGCGAAGAGTCCAAGAACCTCATCGAATACGGGCGCATTCTCTCTTTCCTCGCGGAAGAGGGCTTTACGCGCACGGACACCCTTCTTGCGCTCGGCGGAGGCGTCGTGGGGGATCTTACGGGTTTCGTCGCCGCCACTTATATGCGCGGCGTGCATTTTGTAAATCTGCCTACGTCTCTCCTCGCGGCGATCGATTCCTCCGTGGGCGGGAAGACCGCCGTGGACCTTCCGCAGGGGAAAAACCTCGTGGGCGCTTTTTATCAGCCTGATCTCGTGCTCTGCGACACCGCCACCTTCCGCACCCTTCCTTATGAGGAGATCAAGAACGGGCTCGGAGAGGGCGTGAAATACGCCGTTTTGGAAGGCGGGCGCATCTTCGAGATCTTGAAAAAAGGGCTGACGAGCGACACTCTCGAAGAATTCGTTCGTCTTTCCGTGGAGGCGAAGCGCCGCATCGTGGAAGAGGATGAGCGCGAGGGCGGAAGCCGCAAGTTCTTAAATCTCGGGCACACCATCGCGCACGCGGTGGAGATCCTCACCTCGTTCGCCGTGCCGCACGGAGTCGCCGTAGCGTACGGCGTGAAGGAGATGACCAAACTTGCCGTGGAGAGAGGAGAGCTCGATCCCAAGGAAGGAGAAGAGATCCTCGCCCTGCTTTCGGCTTGCGACCTTGACCTCTCTTTGGATCCCGTAGAAGAGCTTTTGCCACATTTCCTCGCGGATAAAAAGAGGAGCGGAGATGTCCTCACCCTCGTCACCATCGAAGGGATCGGAAAATGCCGTCTGACGGACGTGAAAACCAAAGATCTCGCAAAGTATTTCGGAGTGGAGTGATATGGCGGAGTACTGTTTGATCGGAAAAAGGCTGAATTACAGCTATTCCAAAGTCGTGCATAATAAGCTCGGCTACGATTACGATCTCATCGAAGTGAAAGAAGGGGAGCTCGCCTCTTTCGTGCGCGCTCGCAAATATAAAGGTTTCAATGTCACGATCCCTTTTAAAAGCGCAATTATGGAGTATCTCGACGAGATCACGGAGGAGGCGAAGCGTCTCGGCGTGGTGAACCTCGTGATGGAAGAAGAGGGGAAGCTCGTCGGATATAATATGGATATCCGCGGGATGGAATACGCTCTCGAACGCTCCGGAATGTCCCTTTTGGGGAAGAAAGTGCTCATCCTCGGCACGGGGAATACCTCCTCCACGGCGGCGTACCTCGCGGAGAAGGCGGGCGCAAAGGAGATACGGAAGATCAGCCGCAGCGGCGAAGATACCTATCAGAATATCGGGAATCATAAAGACGCACAGTACATCATCAATACGACGCCCGTGGGGACTTTTCCCTCCAATGAGGATTGCCTCGTCGATCTATCGCTTTTCCCCGCGCTCGAAGGCGTGCAGGAAGTGATCTATAATCCTTTCAAGACTCGCCTCGTTTTGCAGGCGGAAGCGCGCGGACTCAAAGTGGCGACGGGTCTCGATATGCTCGTCGGACAGGCGTATTACAGTGCGGAGAAATTCACGGGGAAGCTCCCCGAGCGGAGCGTCATCGAACGCGTCGTGAAGGAGATCCTCTCGGAAGATCGAAATCTTGTCCTCATCGGGATGCCCTCTTGCGGCAAGACCACAATCGGGCGCGCGCTCGCGAAGAAGACGGGCAAACGCTGTATCGATACGGACGAGGAGATCGTGAAGAAGCATGGCTCCATCCCCGAGATCTTTGCGAAGGAAGGGGAGAATGTCTTCCGCGCCTATGAGAGCGAAGTCATCGCCGAAGCTTCCAAGCTTCACGGCGTCATCCTCTCCACGGGGGGCGGCGCGGTGAAATCCGAGAGAAATCTTATGAATCTCAAACAAAACGGGATCATCGTCTATGTGGAGCGGGATCTTGCTTGCTTGTCCTCAGAAGGGAGACCTCTTTCGCAGGGCGGGCGGATCGAGGCTTTATATCGCGAGCGCGCTCCTCTTTATGAAGCCGCGGCGGATATTCGCGTCCAAAATAACGGTAGCGTCGAGGACGCCGTCAGGGCGATCCTCGAAAAGGAGAAGATGATATGAAAGTCCTCGTCATCAACGGAGTGAATCTGAATATGCTCGGCATTCGCGAGCCCGATCTCTATGGAGATAAGAGCTATGCCTCGCTGGTGAAAAGCATCAAGAAGGAGGCGAAAGCGCTCGGCTTGGGCGTGAAGTGCGTGCAGTCCAATGGCGAGGGAAAGATCGTCACGTATATCCAGCGCGCCCTCGGGAAGTATGACGCCATCGTCATCAATCCCGGCGCATACACGCATACGTCCGTCGCCATCCTGGACGCTTTGAAAGCGGTGAATATCCCCACCTATGAAGTGCATCTTACCGACGTGGACTCGCGCGAAGATTTCCGCAAGATCAGCTATGTGTCGCTCGTGGCGAAGAGCCGCATCACGGGGCTCGGCTTCGAGGGATATTACAAGGCGCTTCGGATGATCGCGGGGAAGGACGACCCGAAGGAGAACGCATGAAGATCGCCGTCGCTTCGGACATTCACGGCTCTTATCCCGCCGCGGAGGCTTTCTTTTATCTTGCGGAGAAATACGGGGCGGAGAGATATATCCTCCTCGGAGATCTCTATTATCACGGAGTGCGAAATCCTCTTCCCGAAGGGTATGCGCCTTTGAAGGTGGCGGAGCTTTTGAATGAAAAAGCGGATCGACTTCTCGTCGTCAAAGGAAATTGCGACAGCGACGTGGATATGACGGTCTCTCATTTTGATTTTGCGCCTTTTTTGACGTTCGACCAGGGCGGGAAGCGGGTCTTTTGTACGCACGGCGATCATTACGATCCCGAGCATCTTCCCGAAGGGAAGTACGACATTTTCCTTTACGGACATTTCCATACGGGACTCATCGAGAAGCGGGGGGATCT
>CAMOUZ010000062.1 GCA_946626795.1 uncultured Clostridia bacterium | reverse complement strand
CCGTCGAGGAAGTGATGGCGGAGAAAGAGGAGCTCCCGAAGGGCGTACGGGAAGGATGCGTGTATTATAACGTCGCGAGCGACGGCGCGCGCCTGCTATATGAGCGTCGTGAAGGCAGGAAGGTCAGCGTTGGATATCGGGATGCGGACGCCCTCCTTTCCGAGCCGAAGATCACATTGAAAGGCACGACTTTTTCCCTTGTATATCGGGGAAAGAACTTATCGCTCTTCCTTCCGCTCCTCGGGCGGGCGGCGGCGGAGGATTTTGCCCTTGCCGCGGTGGTTGCGCTCGACCTCGGTGTGGAGGAAAAAATGATCGAAGTGGCAGCGACGCGTCTTTCTCCCGTTCCGCACCGTATGGAAGTGATCCGACAAGGGGGTCTCACGATTCTCGACGACAGTTACAATATAAATCCCGTCGGGGCTTCCGCCGCACTCTCTACGCTCTCGGCGTTGCCCGCAGTTCGTCGCGCCGTTTATACGTCGGGGATGGTAGAGCTCGGAAAGGAGAGCGACGCTTTGAATGAGGCGTTCGGTCGCAAGATCGGCGAAGTTTGTGATCTCGCCATCGTTCAGCGCAGTTCATATGGGGACGCCGTGGTCAGAGGGATCGAAAGCGCGGGGGGAGGGACGCGGGTTTTGCGGGTGGCGGACACGGCGGAGGCGACCGGGCTTTTTTCGCAAGAAGTCGGAGCGGGGGACGTTCTTCTCATCACCAGCGATCTTCCGCGGGATTATCTTTTATAGGAGGGAGTATGAAGTACGGCATATTATTCGGCGGCAGGAGTTATGAACACGATATCTCCGTCATCACGGCGGCGGAGGTCGCGGCGACTTTGCAAGGCGAGGCGGTCCCGATCTATGCGAAAGACGGGAGCTTTTATCTCGTGAAAAGCGAGATGGACGTCCGCGCCTTTGCTTCCAAGGAGGTCAAGCTTCGCGAAGCGCATTTCGAGAGGAGAGGCGGAAAAGGGTGTCTTGTCTCCGGCGGGAGAAAGATTTTTCTCGACTGTATGATCCTCTGCTGTCATGGGGGCGAAGGCGAGGACGGGAGATTTTCCGCGCTGATGGAGGTCTTCGACATCCCGTATACGGCGTCCGATCCGCTTGCTTCCGCCATTACGATGGATAAAGCGGCGGCGAAGATCTTCTTCGATCGCTTCGGCTTCCCGAATGCAAAAGGAGTCTTTCTTCACGTCGGGGATCATCTCGAAAAAGTCTCTTCTTTGCATTATCCTCTCATCGTCAAACCCGCCCATCTCGGATCGAGCATCGGCATCGCGGTCGCCAAGGGAGAAAGTGCCTTGAAGGAGGCCATTGAAACCGCCTGCGAATTCGATGACGACGTCCTTGCGGAGGAGGTCATCGAGGGGGCAAAAGAGCTGAATTGCGCCGCTTTTCGTGAGGGGGAAAATATCGTTGTTTCTGCGGTGGAAAGCCCCGTTTCTTGGCATGATTTTTTGACTTTTGACGATAAGTATCGCGGCGGGAAATATAAGTACGGCTCTGACGCCGCCGTTGAGCCTTCCCTCGAAAAAAGGGTGCAAGAGACGACGGAAGAAGTCTATCGCGCGCTCGGGCTTTTCGGGATCGCGCGGGTGGATTATCTATATGACGAGGCGAAAGACGTCCTCTACTTAAACGAGGTGAATTCACAGCCCGGGTCTCTCGCGTATTATCTTTTCGAGAAAGTCGGGATTCCCTTTTCGGAGCTTCTCGGACGCGTGGCGCGCGCCTCGCTGGTCCGCGCGAAGAAAAAGGGTATAATTTCATTTAATAGTGGGGTTTTAGATAATCTATGCGCTTTAAGAGCAAAATAACCCTTTATCCCTTGCAAATGAGCGACTTTTCGTGATAAAATAGCCCTATAATGGTAGGGAGATTGACATGGACAAGATTCGGATGATTACCCCCATAGCAGAGCTCGACGGCGACGAAATGACGCGCGTCATTTGGCAGTGGATCAAGGACGTTTTGATCCTGCCTTTCGTGGATCTCAAAACGGAGTATTACGACCTTTCTTTGACGAATCGCGAAGCTACGAAAGACGCTGTGACCAAAGAGTCCGCGGCGGCGATCGATCGGCTCGGCGTCGGCGTGAAATGCGCCACGATTACGCCGAATGCCCAGCGCGTGAAGGAGTATTCCCTCACGTCGATGTGGAAGAGCCCGAATGGCACCATCCGCGCGGCTTTGGACGGCACGGTCTTCCGTGAGCCTATCATGGTGGACGGCGTTTCTCCCCTTGTTCCAAGCTGGACAAGCCCCATCATCATCGCTCGTCACGCTTATGGCGACGTCTATAAAGACGTCGAGACGCTCTGTCCCCAAGGAAGCAAGGCGGAGCTCGTCGTGACGGACGCCCTCGGCGAGAAGAGATATCTTATCGCGGATTACGGAAAGAGCGGTGGCGTCGCGCTCGGTATGCATAATCTCGATAGCAGTATCCGCAGCTTTGCAAAGAGCTGTTTTAATTACGCGCTTTCCAAGAAACAGGATCTTTGGTTCAGCTCCAAGGATACGATCAGCGCCACGTACGATCACCGTTTCAAGGATATTTTTGCGGAAGAATATGAAGCGAATTACAAGGCGGATTTTGAGAAAGTCGGCATCACCTATTTTTACACTCTCATCGACGACGCTGTTGCGCGCGTTATGCGCTCGCACGGCGGCTTTATTTGGGCTTGTAAGAATTATGACGGCGACGTAATGAGCGATATGCTCGCAACGGCGTTCGGTTCACTCGCGATGATGACCTCCGTACTCGTTTCTCCCACGGGCAAATACGAGTTCGAGGCGGCGCACGGCACGGTGACGCGCCATTATTACAGGCATCTCCAAGGCGAAACCACGGGGACGAATCCCGTCGCGACGATTTTTGCTTGGAGCGGCGCGCTTCGCAAGAGAGGCGAGCTCGACGGCTCGGAAGCGCTCGTGAAATACGCGGACGCGCTTGAAGATGCATGTATCGAGACCATCGAAAAAGGCTATATGACGGGCGATCTCAAAGCGATATTCAAGAAAGAGGGGGTCACGCCCGTGTCCCTCACGACTATGGAATTCTTGCATAAGATAGCGGAGCTTCTCGAAAAGAAGCTTTGAGCGATCTATGCGAAAAAATATAAAGGAGCGAAGATATGAATAGCTACGTAAACAAAGTGTTGGAAGAATTGAAGGCGAAGAACCCGAATCAGCCCGAGTTCCATCAAGCGGCGACCGAGGTCCTCGAAAGCTTGTCCGTCGTCTTTGACAAGCACCCCGAGTATGAAGCGCGCGGCCTCCTCGATATGCTCGTTGAGCCTGAGCGCACCATTTTATTCAGAGTGCCGTGGGTGGACGATAGCGGCAAAGTTCGCGTGAACAAGGGATACAGAGTCCAATATAACAGTGCGATCGGACCTTACAAGGGCGGTCTGCGCTTCCATCCTTCCGTGAATCTCTCCATTTTGAAGTTCCTCGGTTTCGAGCAGATCTTCAAGAATTCCCTTACCGGTCTTCCCATCGGCGGCGGCAAGGGCGGAAGCGACTTCGACCCGAAGGGGAAGTCGGAAGGGGAGATCATGCGCTTCTGTCAGGCTTTCATGGCTGAGCTTTATCGTCATATCGGCGCGGACACCGACGTTCCCGCGGGCGACATCGGCGTGGGTGGCAGAGAGATCGGCTATATGTTCGGTTATTATAAGAAGCTCGCGAATGAGCATGTCGGCGTTTTGACCGGACGCGGACTTTCCTATGGCGGCAGTCTTGCGAGAAAAGAGGCGACGGGCTTCGGCCTCGTCTATCTTGCGAGCGAGATGCTTACGCATTTCGGATATTCGATGGAAGGAAAGACCGTTGTCGTGTCCGGTAGCGGAAACGTCGCGACGTATGCGGCTGTCAAGGCGACGGAGCTCGGCGGAAAGGTCGTCGCGATGAGCGATTCCAATGGTTATGTCTATGACAAGAACGGCATCGACATCGAGCTTATCAAGGAGATCAAAGAAGTTCGCCGCGGCAGGATCAAGGAGTATCTCGAAAAGCATCCCGATGCTGTCTACGGCGAGAATTGCCGTGACATCTGGACGGTGAAGTGCGACGTGGCTCTCCCGTGCGCCACGCAGAATGAGCTCGATGAGAAGGGTGCCGCGGCGCTCATCAAGAACGGCGTCATCGCAGTGGCGGAGGGCGCGAATATGCCCACGACCCTTGCGGCGACCAAGATGCTTCAAGAAGCAGGCGTTCTCTTTGCTCCGGGCAAGGCGGCGAATGCGGGCGGCGTTGCCACAAGCGCGCTCGAAATGGCGCAGTCCAGCGGAAGGCTCTTTTGGAGCTTCGAGGAAGTGGATGCGAAGTTGAAGGGCATCATGAAGAATATCTTCAAGAATATCAGCGGCGCAGCGGCGGAGTACGGCCAGCCGAAGAACCTCGTCCTCGGCGCGAATATCGCGGCGTTCAAGAAGATCGCGGATGCGATGATGGCGCAGGGCATTTGCTGATCGCAGACAATCGGTTTTACGGCTCTCGGGGATGCTTGAAACGGTTTTCCCGAGAGCTTTTTTTATCCGAAGAGTCCCTTGGAGTCCCTTGCGCGGTTTTTTAAGGTAAAAGTCCCTTGATGAGTCCCTTGGAGTCCCTTGAAAACATTGTTTTGAAATCATTTGATCACATTATAATATCTTTCTTTTCACATATCTTTTGCTGAGGGTCATAGAATGCAATATGAATTATGCGGAATATGAAGAAAGGATCCGTTCGGCGTCTCTCTTTTCGGATTTTTTCACCCTCGGTTACAGCCTTTTTTCTCAGCCGATCTATGCTTCGCACGTCGGCGGATATTCGGGGCGGCAAGTCATCGTGCAATGCGCTATCCATGCCCGTGAGTATGTCACCTCTCTCCTCGGCGTCGAATTGGCACGCCACGCCGCCGACACTTTCCGAGAAGACGGCGCGTATTTTATCTATAATACGAATCCGGATGGCGTTCGGCTCGTTCTGGACGGCGCTGCGTACGTTCCTTGCGCTCTTCAAGGCGATTTTCTCGTCGCCGTCAATGGCGGAAGCGAAGACTTTTCTCTCTACAAAGCAAATGGAGCGGCAGTGGATCTCAACACGAATTTCGATGCGAAATGGGGCGGAGGCGCCATGAATCGGCGCTGTCCGTCCCCAGAGAGTTTTATCGGATATTATCCGATGAGCGAGAGGGAGGTCGGATTGCTTGGGGATTTCACGTCCGCCATTCGCCCTTACGCGACCCTCTCGTATCATACGAAAGGAGAGGTGATCTATTATGGCTTCGAGGGGCAGAGTGAGGCGTCCTTGGAGCGAGATAAAAAAATCGCGGAGCGCTTGGCTGCCGCGACGAGTTACACGCCCGTACCGACCATTGCGAGTACGGGCGGATATAAAGATTGGTGCATAGAGAAATTCGACATTCCGGCTTTTACGATCGAGGTGGCGCCCTCGGACGCTTCTCATCCTGTCAGCGAAAGCATTTTGCCCGAATTATATGAACAAAACAAGAATGTTTTAGAAGTGCTCCTCGCGTGAATTATTCGCTGAAAGAACGGATATTGGACTCGATCTTTTGGAGCTTTTCCTCGTTTACGGCGAGGCGCTCGCGCTCGGCGGAGACGACGCTTTCGGGCGCGCGGGAAACGAAGCCGGGATTTCCGAGCATTCCCTTGGACTTTGCGATCTCTTTGAGAAGCGCCGCCTTTTCTTTATTCAGACGTTCGATTTCTTTCTCGTAGTCCACGAGGTCTCCGAGAGGGATATAGACCTCCGCTGCGGAAGTCACCGCTGTGCTGACCTTCTTTTCGGGCACGTAGTTCCTGTCGTATACTACGCCTTCCACACCCGCGAGCTTCGCAAGATAGCCTTCGCCCTGCTTGATGAGCTCTTCTTTCTCGGTCTTGACCGTGATGTGGATGCGCTTGGAGGGCGCCACGTTCATCTCCGCGCGGATATTGCGGATCGCCTTGACGATGTCCATCACCGCTTCGAATTCCGCTTCCTCCTCGTCATAGACGAGGGATTTGTCATACGTGGGATAGGCGGCGAGCATAATGGTCTCTTCGTGGCAGGGGAGCGATTGATAGATATGCTCGGTCACGAAGGGGATGTAAGGATGCAGGAGCTTCAAGATCTGCGTCAACACGTAAAGGATGTTCGACGCCGCGTTGGACTTGACCATCTTGTCCTCGGAATAGAGGGAGGGCTTGATCGCTTCGATGTACCAATCGCAGAATTCGCTCCAAACGAAGTCGTAAAGCTTCGCCCCTGCGAGACCGATCTCGTATTTTTCGAGATTCTCCGTGACGGCTTTCGCAGTCTCTTGCAGGCGAGTCAATATCCATTTATCCGCGATGGTCTTTTCCGTCTTTTCGATGGGAATGATGTCCACGCCTTCAAGGTTCATCTTGACGAAACGCGAAGCGTTCCAGACTTTATTGATGAAGTTTCTCGCGCTCTCCACCTTCTCTTCGTAGAATCGGGTGTCGCCGCCGGGGGCGATGCCGTTTGCGAGGGAGAAGCGCAGGGAGTCCGCGCCGTACTTGTCTATGACAAGTAAAGGATCGATGCCGTTGCCGAGGCTCTTGCTCATTTTTCTGCCGAGCTTATCGCGCACGATGCCGTGGATCATCACCTTGGAGAAGGGGATCTTGCCCATATGCTCGATGCCGGAGAAGATCATACGCGCCACCCAGAAGAAGATGATGTCGTATGCCGTGATAAGCACGCTCGTCGGATAGAAGTATTTGAGGTCCTCCGTCTTGTCGGGATAGCCGAGGGTGGAGAAGGGCCAAAGCGCGCTGGAAAACCAAGTGTCCAGAACGTCCTCGTCCTGGGTGAAATGCGTGCCGCCGCATTTCGGGCAGACTTTCGGCGTGTCCTCCGAGACG
>CAMOUZ010000061.1 GCA_946626795.1 uncultured Clostridia bacterium | reverse complement strand
TACAAGGCGTGATCCTGCGCGACGAGATATGCGCGGAGGAAGAGCTTGGTCGTGGAAGAAGAAGTCATGTAGAGACGCACGAGAATGTCGCTCCTCTCCACACGTTTAAGATTCAGATTCCCTTCGATATGGAGCTCGAACGCCGCGTCCACTTCCTCGCTGACGAGCTCGAAGCCCTGTCCGAAGATATACATGAAGATCTGATCCATGGAGAGGGTCTGTTCGACGAAATTCACGCCGAGCAAGAGCGTCGTGTCGATATGGAAGTATTCGAGCGCGAGCGGATAGTCTTTATCCGCATAATCGAGGAGCGTGACGAATTCCGTCACGTTCTGCGTGACCGCGGGGCGAATATTCACGTCGCGGAAGCCGAAGTGATCGAGGGTGAGCTCCCCGTTGATATAGCCTTGATCCGTGTCCTTCACGAAGTTCATCGCGAGATCGACGCGGTTCTTACGGATCGAAACGGACACGGCATCGAAAGTGATGGGGAGGGTGATATCGAGCGAAGACGCGAATTCTTTGAGCAAGATTTCGAGGAAGTTTCCGTCGATATCGATGATGACGCCCTTATCGCCGTAAGCCGGCACGGAGCCGTCCGTAAGGAGGATGCGATCGATGATGGTCGCCGCCAATGTGGCGTATTTCGAGACCGTCTTCATTTGGTCTTCCGAAACGGGAGACTCCTCGCTCGCCTCTTCATCTTGATCTGCGCCGGACAAGCTGGAAGACGGCAATAATTTATGGACAAAGGAAGTGTCGACATTCTTAATGAGGAATTTCTCCACGTCAAGCCAAGGCGCATAGATATAGATCTCGCCCGTCCAGACGTCCATATACGCCTGCAAGACGCAACCGTTATCCCAAACGAAATCGAAACGGAGCTCACTGCGATCGAGGTCGGAAACACAGATCTTCATCTCGAAATTCACTTCCACATTCCCTTGCAGTCCCTCGAACTTCACGGGAACATTCACGTTATCCGCGATGCTCTTCAAGAAACCGCCGAAGTCATACACGCCGTCGGGGAAGCTGTATTCCAAGCGCCCCGTCGTCTGCACATGCAGGAACTCATAGTCGTCGACGGTATTGTAAAGAGACTTATCGAAGTCGATCGTTCTCTTGACGAGAGAAACGGAATAATTCTTCACCGTCAGCGAGAGACGATTATTCTCCGCTTCGAGGAAGGAATCGGACTTATTTTCAAGCTCGGTCTTGATCCCGAGCTCTCCGGCGAGAAGATTCGCATACACTTCGAGATACGCCATATTGCCGAACTTGAAGGGCGTGCCGATCGCGTACTCGCTGAGGCTCTCGACGATCTTTCCGAGGAAGCGCACGCCGATCCTGCCCGCAGAATCGAAAGTGATGCTGTCCAGCGCCGTGAAGACCACGCCGAGGAGACTCTTTTCTTCGGATGCGGAAGTCTCGGAGGTCGTCTCTTCGCTCTCCGCGTCCAAAGCAGAAGGCAGCGTGCCATAGACAAGGTTCTTGATGGTGTCGGAGAGACCGTTCACCGTATTCGTGAGGCTCTTTCCGAGGAGCTTCGAGAGATCGAAAGTGAAGGTCATATCGAAGCTCTCGTCGATAATAGGCAGATACATCACGAGCTCATTATTTCCGTCATAGAAGAGCGTGATCCATTCGTCGTCGCCGTTATAAACGCGGATCAAGATCTCCGAACGATTGACGTCGGTAACGGAGAGATTCGCTTCCACGAGAACGCGGAGCGCCACGGAGATATCGTCGCCTATGATCTCCACGGGAATGGTCTCGTCATTGAAGAGCGTCTTCGCGATGCCTTCGAGCGCGTATTCGCCCACTTCCTCGGAATCACGGAAGAGCGCGTCGAAATCAAGTTCGAGCGCGAGGCTGATATATTCCAAGTGATCGAGATAACCGTATTCGGAGGTATCTTCGAGCAGTCCGTCGATCATGCCGCCGAGGACGATCTCGGGCTTCGCGACAGAGAGCTCCAAGGACGTCTCGGCGTCCGTCTCGTCGGATTTCTTGCCTTTGACCTTCAAAGCAGCACTGACGCCATGCTCCGTATGGATCTTCGCGGAGAAACGCATGTCGAGAGCGTTCTCGATGCCCACGGCTTGGAGCGCCGAAGAGAAGACGGCGGACTCCATCGCAAGGAGCAGTCCTTCCGCGTTATAGATGAGATTGATCGCCGAGGCGTAAGCGGGCGAAGTATAATCGCGCGGCTCGACCTCTGCGGCGGAGACGCCCGTCTTGCCCGTCGTCTCGAAGAGCATACAACGTCCGTAAACGGTGACGCCCGCCACTCTGTAATTACGCAGGACGTTATTGTAATTCGCCGATCTGCAAGCGGCGGTAACGTCGCTGAGCCATACGGACATCACGCCATCCGCGTCCAAGATCACGTAAGCAAGCGCCGCGGAGCATAGCCTGTTCTTAAAGGCGAAAGGCAGGATCAAAGATCCGTTTTCCGTATAGATCGCCCCGTCATATGCGAGCCTTCCCGCCGTGGTGGAGGCGGAGGCGCCGGCGGCATTCTTCTTATACGCTGCGGCAAGGTTTTCTGCGTATTGCGTGAAGGTGATCGCGTCGTCATAGCCGAAGAGTCTCGCGACGACCGTTCTGTAATCCGCAAGTTTCAAGCTCTCGTCGCCGCCGAAGGTCACGGTAAAGGGCTTATTGAGCCCGATGATCGCGCCGGAGGTCACGCCGTAAGAGAGATCCTGCGTGAGGGCAAGATAGGAGTCCTCAAAGATCGCCTTCGCTTTCTCATAGAAATCGGCATACGCGCCGTACGCCGCGCTTTCTTCGTCGAGCGTCCATTCCGCGGTCTTGTCCGTAATGTCGTAATAACCCATCACCGCAGCGAAGAGAGAGCCGAGGGTGTCGAAGGAATCGATCGTCGATTCGGCGATCTTCGCCGTGGCGTGATCGGAGAGATTCGTCGTCTCGCCGAGATCTTTCAGCACCACGCCGAAGGCATTGCAATCGCAATACTCCACCTTGATATTCGCGGCGTCGATCTTGCTTTCATAAAGCGCCTCGGAGCACCAAGCGGTTTGCTTCTTGCCGACGAGCTTGGAAAGATCGGTCGGGACAGCTACTTTCGGCATCCCGAGAGCGGAAAGATCCGCATAGAGGCAGTTATTATAGAAATACGCATTCAAGAGTCTCGTGCTTTCGGTCCCCGCCGTCCGATCCAAAGTCACGTGCGCATAAAGATCGCGCAAGAGGCTCTTGATCATATCTTCGAAGGAAAGATCAAGGGAGACATTGGAATAAAGGCTCTCTTCGAGGCTGTCCATCACGGTGTCGTAAAGGGTGTCGAGCGAGAGATTCACGAGAGCATTCATCGTATAGGTCGTATTGACGTGATCGGCGGTGACGACGGCGGGACTATCCTCCCCTTCCTTGGTCAACATCGCAAGGAGCGAGGAAATGCGGATATTATTCTCTTCATCGCCGTCGATTTCGAGCGAAGCGGAGAGATTCAGGCTGATCGAGCCCGCGTCGCTGATGCTCTGATAAGTGCCGAGATCATTCTCGTTACTGTTATTCTTAAAGCTGATCTCGCCGTTCAAAGTGAGTTTCGGGCGACTGACTTTTACTTCGAGGGTCGCCTCTTTCGCCGTGATATCGTTCTTCGGATCGGCGGAATTATCCTCCACGTCGATGAGAAGATCAATGAAAGGCTTATCCTTGTCGGAGAATTCGATGGTCAGAGAGGATTTATCCGTCTCGATCACCGGCAAACGGAAGGTCTTCTGAATATTCTTATCCACCAAGGAGAGGATGAAATTCAAGACGTTCTCCGTGAAGGTGGCTTGGACTTTTCCGTTATAGACATTGATGCCGAGGAAGATCTCCGCGAGAATGGCGGAGGCTTTCTTCATCGCGCTATTTCCCTCTGCGGCGGAGACTTCCGTCTCGTCCACGCCTTCTTCCGCTACGTTCTTTTTCAACGCTTTATTGATGAGGGTGACGAAATCCACTTCGTCGATTTTGAGCTTCAAATCGAAATACGGCAAGGAAATATAGAGCGCGCCGTTTCTCTCGCTTCCCACGTAATAGATCGAGAAGAGGATCTCTTCGACCTCCGTGACGTCCGAAACGGAGATGACGAAATCACTGTGGGCGATATCGAAATCGCCGTCGTCGAGGCGCACATTCGCTTTAACGTCCACCCTGTATTGCTTGTCGATCGCTTCGTCAATATAAAAATTCACGTCATTGGAGAAGAAGATGCCGCCGAGCGCGTCCTTGATCGTCGGACCGAGGAGCTCGGTCAGCGCGAGATAAAGCCCGTTTTCCACGGAGGCGTCGATCTCGACGGAGCATTCGAGGAGCAGGGACTTGATCATCTCGGTATTCTCGGAATAAATGATCTTATTCTCCACCACGCCGCCTTCCATATCGATATCGATATTCTTCAAAGCGAGCTCGACATAGGTGTCGCCTTTCAGTTGCACGCGCGCGGTGATGCCGTCCTTGATTTCAAGGCTGATGCCCGCATAAGCATTGACGGCGAAATAATCCCTGATACAACCGTTCGAAGCGCTGATCGGAACGCCTTCGATGACGATGGTATCCATGCCGCTCCGCGCGATCCTGATCTCCGAGATCGTCTTTCCTTCCAAGGTGAGTCCGTTATAGGTGAAAGGCACGATCTCCTTCGTCATCTTAAACTCCGAGATCACGCCGTTGCTCTTACTGACGCGCACGAGGTACGTGCCGAGCGAAAGCGCCTTGAAGTTCGCGCCCGTGCCCCAAGTGATGAGTCCTTTCATCGCGTCGATGGAAAAAGCGCTCTCGATATCCGCTTTCGTGGAATAGGTCGCCGCCGAGGTGCCGTCCTCCGCAATGAGCTCGATCTTTTCCACCGTCGTTCCTTTCAAATCAAGCGTGCGCGCGTTACGCACGAAAGAATGGGT
This sequence comes from uncultured Clostridia bacterium, assembly GCA_946626795.1. Classification (GTDB taxonomy): domain Bacteria; phylum Bacillota; class Clostridia; order Christensenellales; family CAG-1252; genus CAG-1252. The sequence goes on along the minus strand of CAMOUZ010000061.1, from coordinate 2,054 downwards.
ATAGACGAAAGTCTCGTCGGGATAAGTGACGGAGGTGACTTCGTCCTTCTTATATTTCACAGTGACGCTATAATCCCCTTCTTCGAGCGCATTCGTCTTCTCCGTAGAGAGCACGGTGACGCCCTCTGCCATGATCGGGAAATAATTCTCATAACCGAGGAAGAGAAGCGCAGTGTGCAAGACGTCGCCCGCGAGGGATATCTTCGCTTCTTCATTCCCGAGATAGATCTTGACGACGCCCGAGAGCTTAGTCAGGAACTTAGAGAATCGGAAGCTGACATTCGCATCCTCCGACTCGGCGGAAGCGATCTCATCCGATCCGCTGTTTTGATTATTTTGGTTCTGCGCGGAGAGCATCTTACCGAGATCGAGATCGAGGCGGAAAGGCTCGACGTCGAGGGCGCGGAAATCGACGCCCAACACGCCGTTTCCGTAATAAAGGGAAAGCTCGGGATCTTCCGCATCCTTTTTACGAAGTTCGAGATAAATCTCCAAGCCGTAAAGCTCTTCCAAGCCCGACGCCATATTGACCGCGGCGTCCACATGCAGCGTGTAATCGCCGCTGAGGGTCTCCATAATGCCGAGATTCAAGGAAAGATCCAGCTCGGACAAAAGCGACTCGAAGCGCCAAGCATTTCCGTCTTGCGCCTCCACGTTCTCTCCGACTTTGAAAGAGAGCTCCACGTCGAAGGTGAGATGCGCGCGCAAAGTATCGAGGGTGGAATAATTGTGCAGATCGCCGAAGAATGAGGCTTGCTCGCCGAGGACAGACTGATAGTCCCCGATGCCGATATCAAAGCCTCTCAGACGGAGGTCTATCATATAATCGGGGAGCAACGCCGCGCTGACTTTCACGGCGAGACCGAGATCCTCGTCGCCCAAGGTGCTCGCGAGATTTCCGATCGTGACGGTGGAATAGATCTCCGGAAGCGAGAGCTCCATATTCATAAGGAGGAGCGCGCGGCTGAGGATCTGCGCCGAGAGATCGATGGCGAGCTGTTTATCCGAGAATTTCAGAAGGCTGACGAATTTCGCGATGTCTTTGGCAACAAAACTGCCGCCCACGGAACTTGCCGCGGCGCTGACCTCCGTCGAAGCGTCTTTCGGCAGGAGATCTTGGATCATGCCCGACAGATTGAAGACGTCGGAAAGGCGCAAAGAGAGATCCAAAGCGGGGATCTTCACGTAAAGGGCGTCCGTCACGTCGTAATCGTAATACGCGCCGAGCACCGTCTTGCCCCCGTCATTGAAGTCGCGCACGACGATCATCAGCTGCATCTTCATATCTTTCAGCGCGGCATAGACCATCGCGTTTCTCTCCGCATCATCCGCAAGAGAGAACCAATTCTTCCCGTCGAGATCGAGCCCCGCGATCGCGAGCTTGACGTCGAGAGAATATTTCACGTGATTATTCGCGTCGGAACGGAGCAAGAAGCGCAATGCGCCGAGATCTCTGTCCTCCGTGGTGGCGATCATCACGTCCGTCACTTCGCCGAAATCATCCAATGTCGGACCCGATTTCGCCTCCGCTTCAAGAGAAGCATTCACGCGAAGCGCGCCGTCTCCGCCGAATGCGGAAGCCATGGAGCGAATGCCGCTTTCGCCCGTGATTTTGGAGCCGAACGCCGCGGAAGAAGCCAGCCCTTCATAGAAGAGAGAAGGATCGTCCACGCTGAGCGCGAGGGAGCTCTGCTCATTGAAATGCACGGTCGCGCCGAGTCTGTCGGAAGAGATCTGCACTTCCGCATCGTCCATCGGCGGGATATAATCCGCAAGGTCGATATTACTGCCGAGGATCTCCGCGATGTAGGTCAGCGCCGAGCCCGTCACGGAGAGCAATAAGCCCCTCGTCTGCGAGAAGATGAGTTTGAGATTTCCTCGGTCGGGGTCCTCCTCGCCGTCTTCTTCATCGCCAGCAGCAGAGACGGAAGCCCCGCTCTCGCCGCTTCCTCTGAAATAAGGCAAGAGCAGCGCCAGCACGCCGGACTTCAAGCCGGGCGCGCTGAGACGGACAGCATTCTCCGCGCCGTATGCGGAGCCGCCGATATACACGG
>CAMOUZ010000060.1 GCA_946626795.1 uncultured Clostridia bacterium | reverse complement strand
GAGACCAAGGAGGACGGGACCTCGATCGTCAAGTTCGGGAAGAACAAGCTCGTTTATAAAGACCTCGGCGTGGCGAGCGGCGAATATACCCTCAAATTGAAGTCGGATAAGATCGGCTTTATGTATGACAAGAAGTACGCCAAGAAGAATAAGGTGGAGTACGTCGAATGTCCGAATGCCGTCAAGGCGAAAGCCTATGACGAGGACACGCTCGGCAAGAAGAACGCCGTCTTCTGTTCCGTCAGCGGCTTCCCCGATTATGTCACGGCGGTGCTTCCCGCGGATTTCTCGGTGTATAAGATGCCGCTCTTCAAGTTCGTCATCGAGAAGGACGCTTTCGAGCTTATCGCGAAATAAGAAAGCGGTTTTATTCGGAAATTTCAGGAAAATTTGCGGCGGGGTTCCTCGCCGCATCCTTATAAGACAAGAAGGAGAAATGTTATGAGAGACGTAAAAAAACTGTATGACCTTTGGAAAGAGAAAGTGAAAGACGCGACGCTTGCGGAGGAGCTTATCGCAATCGGATCGGACGAGGAAAAGATCATCGACGCGTTTTATCGCGACCTCGAATTCGGCACGGGCGGCTTGCGCGGCGTGCTCGGTGCGGGCACGAACCGTATGAATATCCACACCGTCGGTAAGGCGACGCAAGGGCTCGCGAATTATATCCTCGCGCATTATCCCGAGAGCAAGAGAAGCGTGGCGATCAGCTATGATTCGAGGATCAATTCCCAACTCTTTGCGGAGGTCGCGGCGGGGATCTTCGCGGCGAATGGGATCAAAGCGTATATGTATAAGACCTTAATGCCCACGCCCTGTCTTTCTTACGCCGTGCGCAGTCTCGGGACGTCGGCGGGCGTCATGGTGACGGCGTCGCATAATCCCGCGAAATACAATGGCTATAAAGTGTATGGCGAGGACGGCTGTCAGATCACGGAGGCGGCTGCCGCCGAGATCCTGCAAGCCATTGAGGCTACGGACGTCTTCGAGGGCGTCCGCGCCCTTCCTTTCGCGAAGGCGCTTTCCGAAGGACTTGTGGAGTACATCAAAGACGAGGTTTTGACCGCCTTTATCGAACGTGTGAAAAAGGAGTCCGTCGTCGGCTCAGAGCCCATCGACAGAAGCGCGAATATCGTCTATACTCCTTTGAACGGCACGGGTCTCGTCCCTGTCACGCGTATATTGGCGGAAACGGGCTTCGAGAATGTCACCGTTGTGAAGGAGCAAGAGCTCCCCGACGGACATTTCCCTACATGTCCCTTCCCGAATCCCGAGATCAAAGAGGCTTTGACCCTCGGCTTGGAGTACGCCAAGCGCCTGAATGCGGATATCCTCATCGCCACAGACCCCGACTGTGACCGCGTAGGCATCGCGGTGAAGAATGCGGCAGGGGATTACGCCCTTTTGACGGGAAACGAAGTGGGCTTCCTCCTTTTGGATTTCATCTGCTCTCTTCGCATCAAGAACGGCACGATGCCTTCTCCCGCGTATATGGTGAAGACTATCGTGACGAGCGACCTCACGGAGCGCATTGCCGAGCATTACGGCGTGAATGCCATCAATGTCCTCACGGGCTTTAAGTATATCGGCGAGCAGATCGGACTTCTCGAAAAGAAGGGGATGGCGTCCTCTTATATCCTCGGCTTCGAGGAGAGCTACGGTTATCTGACGGGTTCTTACGTCCGCGATAAGGACGCGGTGGACGGTGTCTTTATGATCGCGGAGATGTTCGCGTATTATCGCGCGAAGGGGGTGAGCCTCCTCGACAAGCTCGCGGAGATTTATAAGACGTATGGGCATTTCGTCTCTACCCTCGATTGCTTCCAATTCGAGGGCGCGGAAGGCTTCAAGAAGATGCAGGACATCATGGAGGATTATCGCGGCGCAAACGAGGTGGAAGGGAAGAAAATCGTGGCGAAGAAGGATTATTCCAAGGGGATCGACGGGCTTCCGAAGTCCAACGTCCTGAAATTCACCTTCGAGAATGGCGACACGATGGTGGTCCGCCCCTCGGGCACCGAGCCCAAGCTCAAAATCTATAAATGTTTTAAGGCGGATTGATCGTTTTTGCTTGTTTTGCCGAGCTTTCTCTCGAAAAAGAGCGAAGGCTCGGCTTTTTTATGCGAGTTTTCTCCGAAACCTCGAAAAAATGAAAGACTTCTCGCGAGAAATGTATTATAATTATTTCGTTAAATAATTATTTCGGAGTTTGGGAATGTTAGAGCTCAGAGACATCACCTTTCAAGTGGAAGAGAATGGCGTCGATAAAGAGATCATAAAAGGCGTCAGTCTTCTTATCCCCGACGGGAAGCTCGTGGTTATCACGGGGCCGAACGGCGGCGGCAAGTCCACGCTTGCCCGCATCATTATGGGCATCGAGCGCCCCACCTCGGGCAGGATCTTCTTCAACGGCGAGGACATCACGGAGAAGTCCGTCACCGAGCGCGCGAAGATGGGGATCTCTTTCGCTTTCCAACAGCCCGTGAAGTTTAAGGGGCTCAAAGTCTTGGATCTGCTCCGTCTTGCGAGCGGGAGGAGGCTCTCAACGGGGGATGCCTGCGAGTTTCTTTCTTCCGTCGGGCTTTGCGCGAGGGATTATATCGACCGTGAGCTGAATGCCAGCCTCTCGGGCGGCGAGCTGAAACGCATCGAGATCGCCGAGGTCCTGGCGCGCGCCTCCAAGATGAGTATTTTCGACGAGCCCGAAGCGGGCATCGATCTTTGGAGTTTTAATAATCTCATTCGCGTTTTCGAGACTATGCGCAAGAATATCGCGGAGAGTTCCATCGTCATCATCTCTCACCAAGAGCGGATCTTGAATGTGGCGGACGAGATCGTCCTCGTGAATGGCGGCAGAGTGGAGAAAAAGGGAAGTAAGGAAGAGATCCTTCCCGAGCTGCTTCGTTCCTCCGCCGTCGTGTCCGCTTGCGTGAAAGGCACGGAGGATAAGGCATGAAATTCGATGAGATCCAGCTTCGGCTTTTAGAGGAGATCGCGGATCTCCACGGCGTCCCCGAGGGCGCTTATAACATTCGTTCGAATTCCGAGGCGCTCGGCAGGCGCTCCACCGATCATATCGTCATCACTCCCAAGAAAGAGGTGAGCGGCATCGATATCGAGATCGCGGCGAATACAAAGAACGAGAGCGTCCATATCCCCGTCGTGATGACGGAGAGCGGGCTCAAAGAGATGGTTTATAATGACTTTTACGTCGGCGAGAATGCGGACGTCCTTATCGTCGCGGGTTGCGGCATCGATAATTGCGGCGGCGCGGATTCCGAGCACGACGGCATCCATCGTTTCTTCTTGAAAAAAGGCGCGAAAGTGCGTTACGTCGAGAAGCATTACGGCTCGGGCGAAGGCGCGGGGAAAAGGATCTTGAACCCCGTCACGGAGGCGTATCTTGAAGAAGGCGCGGAGATGACGATGGAGATGGTGCAGATCAAGGGCGTGGACGATACCGTCCGCACCACCGTCGCCAAGCTTAAAGAGAAAGCGAAGCTCGTGGTGCGCGAGCGCTTGATGACCCATGGGGCGCAGAAGGCGGTCAGCACCTATGAGGTGTATCTTGAAGGCGCGGGTTCCAGCGCGGACGTCGTTTCGCGTTCCGTCGCCAAGGGGGATTCTTTCCAGAAATTCGATGCGAAGATCATCGGCGACGCCCCCTCTTACGGACATACGGAATGCGATTCCATCATTATGGACAATGGAAAGATCCTTGCCGTCCCGGGCTTGCAGGCGAATCACGTGGACGCTTCATTGCTCCATGAAGCCGCCATCGGGAAGATCGCGGGAGAACAGCTTGTGAAGCTCATGACTCTCGGGCTCACGGAGCAGGAAGCCGAGGAGCAGATCATAAACGGATTCCTCCGTTAGTCCGCAATTGCAGTAATTTTTTTGGCTCGCTCGCCGAAAAGATCGGGAACCCGACCATTCGGAAGAGGAGACCAATGAGGTGAAAATATGTATAAAATCTTGACCAAGAAAAGTTTGAATCCCACCGTTACGATGATGGAGATCGAGGCGCCGCTCGTCGCCAAGAAAGCGAAGGCGGGGCAGTTCATCATCTTGCGCGTCGATGAGGAAGGGGAGAGGATCCCTCTGACCATCGCGGGGACGGATCCCCTGCGCGGCGCCGTGAAGATCATCTTCCAAATCGTCGGCGCCACCACCGAGAAGCTCAATCATAAGGCGGAAGGCGAGAGCATAGAGGATTTTGTCGGTCCCCTCGGCATGCCTACCCATATCGAAGGCTTGAAGAAAGTCTGCGTCGTGGGCGGCGGCGTCGGATGCGCCATCGCGCTCCCTGTGGCGGAGGCTCTCCACGCGCAAGGCACGGAGGTCACGAGCATCATCGGCTTCCGCAATAAGGACCTTTTGATCTTGGAGGACGAGTTCAAGGCTTGTTCGGATAAGCTCGTCGTGATGACGGACGACGGCTCTTACGCCCGCCATGGAAATGTCACCGTGCCCTTGAAGGAGATGCTGGACGAAGGAGAAGCCTTCGATATGATCATCACGATCGGACCGCTCATTATGATGAAATTCGTCACCCTTACGGCGAAGCCGTACGGCGTGCCCGTCACCGTCTCGATGAATCCCATTATGATCGACGGCACGGGGATGTGCGGCGGCTGCCGACTGACCCTTCTCCGCGACGGAGAGCGCGTCACGAAGTTCGCCTGCGTGGACGGTCCCGACTTCAATGGCTATGAAGTGGATTTCGACGAGGCGATGATGAGAGGCCGCACGTATTTTGACTTCGAGCGCAAGTCTCACGAGAAGATTTGCAATCTCTTTAAGGGGGTATGATTATGCCGAATATGGATCCTAAGAAACACGAAATGCCTACGCAAGCGCCGGAAGTCCGCGCGCATAACTTTATGGAAGTCGCGCTCGGTTATGAGGAGAGCGTGGCGGTCGAAGAGGCGAATCGCTGCTTGAATTGTAAGACGATGCCCTGCGTAACGGGCTGCCCCGTGAATATCCATATCCCCGAGTTCATCGCGAAGATCCGCGAGCTTGATTTCGAGGGCGCTTATCAGATCATCACGAAGACTTCTTCCTTGCCCGCCGTTTGCGGCAGAGTCTGCCCGCAGGAGACGCAGTGCGAGAGCAAGTGCGTGCGCGGCATCAAGGGCGAGAGCGTCGGCATCGGCAGATTGGAGCGCTTTGTGGCGGATTATCATAACGCGCATTCGACAGGGACGCCCGAAATCCCCGCTTCCAACGGACATCGCGTGGCGGTCATCGGCTCCGGTCCTTCGGGCTTGACCTGCGCGGGTGACCTTGCGAAGAAAGGCTATAAAGTCACGGTTTTCGAGGCGTTGCACCTTGCGGGCGGCGTGCTTGTTTACGGCATTCCCGAATTCCGTCTTCCGAAGTCCATCGTGCAGAAAGAGGTGGACACTTTGAAGGCGCTCGGCGTGGACGTGGAGACGAATGTCGTCATCGGCAAGACGCTCACGGTGGACGAGCTCTTCGAGATGGGCTATGAGGCGGTCTTCATCGGCTCGGGCGCGGGGCTTCCGAACTTTATGAATATCCCGGGCGAAGCCTTGAAAGGCGTGTACTCCGCAAATGAGTTCCTGACGCGCAGCAATCTTATGAAAGCCTATAAAGAGAGCCCCGACACCCCGATCATGAAGGGCGGAAAAGTGGCTGTCGTGGGTGGCGGAAACGTGGCGATGGACGCCGCGAGGACGGCGCTCCGTCTCGGCGCGGAAAAGGTCTATATTGTGTATCGTCGCTCGATGGAGGAGCTCCCCGCAAGAAAAGAGGAAGTGGAGCACGCGGAAGAAGAGGGGATCGAATTCCGTCTTTTGAATAATCCCGTCGAGATCCTCGGTTATAAGAATCCGGACGATCCCCGCGATCCCAAGAACGGGAGCGTCATAGGGATGAAATGTATCAAAATGGAGCTCGGCGAGCCGGATCAAAAGGGCAGACGTCGCCCCGTGCCCATTCCCGATTCCGAGTTTGTTTTGGACGTGGACGTCGTCATCATGGCGATCGGCACCTCTCCGAACCCCCTCATCAAGAATACGACGGCGGGGCTCGAAGTGAATAGCCGCGGCGGCATCATCGTGAATGAGGACGGTCTGACTTCTCGCGTGTCTGTATATGCGGGCGGCGACGCCGTTACGGGCGCGGCGACGGTCATCTCGGCGATGGGCGCGGGCAAGCTTGCCGCAAAGTCCATCGACGAGTATATCTCGAATAAATAATAATTATCTTTTATAAATACGCGCGGTACTTTGGCTGTTAAATGCCTTGAATATCGCGCGTTTTTTTTGTTTTGTGGATCAGTGATGGTTCGAGCCTGTTTTTCGCTTATTTTTCTTGGCTTTCGCTTGTCGTTTCGCTCTCCGTTTCGCCAAAGCGTTCTTCCGTTTCAGAAGGTACGTTTTCGTCTTGCTCAGTGCCCGCTCCATTCGTTTTCTCGGTTTCAGCCGATCTCCGACTTCCGAATTCCCAATGCAATGCCTTGGAGAGCCGCTTATAGACAATGAAGGTCAAAAGACTCATCAAAGCGAGGCGAATAAAATTAAAGGGAAGAACGCCCGCAAAGAGATAGATGAGATAAAAATTCTCCTCGGTGAGTTTCGGATAGAGGGGAGAGAGGAAGCCGACAATCCCACTGAAATCGCCTCCGAAATAGAGCTTGACGAAAAAGGGCACGGAGACGAATCGGTTTAAGATCATCGCGGCGATTATGGAACTGAATGTCCCCGCCAAGAGTCCGATGATCGCATTTTTCTTGTTCTTATTCAGGGTGTAAATGATGGATGCGGGAAGCACGTACATCACGCCCAAGATCATGTCCGTCCATTCGCCCACGTAGATCGTCGAGCTGAAAGGAAATTTCAATAAGCATTTCAAAACAACGACGATGACGCCCGCGGCGGGTCCCAAAGAGAAGCCCGCAAGGATGGCGGGGAGCTCGGAGAACTGCATGTCGAGAAAGCTCGGAAACATAAAGGGGAGCTTGATCTTGACGAAGAGATAAAGGAGATACGCGATGGCGGTCAAAAGCGCCACTTTGGTG
>CAMOUZ010000059.1 GCA_946626795.1 uncultured Clostridia bacterium | reverse complement strand
TCAAGTCGGACGACGTCAGCGGCAGAGAGAAGGCGTATGCCTCCATCACCAAGGGACAGAATATCAGCGAGCCGGGCATTCCGGAGTCCTTCCGCGTGCTCGTGAGAGAGATGCGTTCTTTGGGCCTCGACATTCGCGCGCTCGGCGAGAATGATCAGGAGATACCCGACACCATCGAGGATCTCCCGACAACAGAGCCCGCGGCGGAGTCTGCGGACACGATGATCGACCTCGGCAATATCTTCGGAGAAGATACGGTGGACGAGGACGATACCGACAGCCCGTTCGAGACCATCGCAGACGAAGCGGATATCAAGAATCTCTTCGGTGTGGATGACGAAGACGAAGACAGCATCTTTTAATGGGGGTAAAGCTATATGTTTGAAATAAATAATTTCGATTCTATCAAGATAGGACTTGCATCTCCCGAAAAGATCAGGGAGTGGTCTTGCGGCGAGGTCACCAAGCCCGAGACCATCAATTACAGGACGCAAAAACCCGAGCCGGACGGCTTGTTCTGCCAGAAGATCTTCGGGCCGACCAAGGATTGGGAGTGCGCCTGCGGTAAGTATAAGAGGATCCGCCATAAGGGCGTCGTGTGCGACCGTTGCGGCGTGAAAGTCGAGCAGAGCAAAGTGCGTCGTGAGCGCATGGGCCATATCGAGCTTGCGGCTCCCGTCGCGCATCTTTGGTATCTCAAAGGCACGCCGAGCCGTATCGCCACCATTCTCGACATGCCGCCGAAAGAGGTGGAGCAGGTGGTCTATTACGCGAGCTACGTTGTGATGGATCCCGGCACGACTCCGCTCAAAAAGAAAGACGTATTGAATGACATCAAGTATCGTGAGGCGATCGAGGAATACGGCGAAGGCAGTTTCAAAGTGGGCATGGGTGCGGAGAGCATCAAACAGCTCCTTATGGATATCGATATCGACGCCGAGATCGTCGCGCTTCGCAAGGAGATCGCGGAGGATCAGACCTCCAAGAAGGATAATTCGCAAGCGCCCAAGAGAATGAAGCTCGCAAAGAAGCTTGATATCTTGGAGGCCTTCAAAGCCACGGGCAGCAAGCCCGAATGGATGATCATCGAGGCGCTCCCCGTGCTTCCGCCGGAGCTTCGCCCGATGGTGCCCCTCGACGGCGGCAGATACGCCACGAGCGACCTCAACGACCTTTATCGTTTCGTCATCAGCAGGAATAGGCGTTTGAAGCATTTCTTGCAGACGGGCGGCGTGGACGCGATGATCCGCAATGAGAAGCGTATGCTCCAAGTGGCAGTGGATAACCTCATCGACAATAGCAAGAAAGCGAAGTCGAATTCCGGCAATCGGAGCCGTGAGCTGAAATCCCTCACCGCGATGCTTCGCGGTAAGCAAGGCCGCTTCCGTCAGAACCTTCTCGGTAAGCGCGTGGACTATTCCGGTCGTTCCGTTATCGTCGTCGGTCCCGAGCTCAAACTCTATCAATGCGGTCTCCCCAAGGAGATGGCGCTCGAACTCTTCAAGCCCTTCATTATGAAGGAGCTCGTGGAGCGCAATATCTGCAATAATATCAAGAACGCGAAGCGTTATGTCGAGCGTGCGCGCAATGAGGTGTGGGATGTTCTCGAAGATATCATCAAGGATCATCCCGTCCTTCTGAACCGTGCTCCGACGCTTCACCGTCTCGGTATCCAAGCCTTTGAGCCCGTGCTCGTGGAAGGCAGAGCCATCAAGCTCCATCCGCTCGTTTGCGGCGCCTTCAACGCGGACTTCGACGGCGACCAAATGGCTGTGCACGTGCCCCTCTCCATCGAGGCGCAGGCGGAAGCTCGCTTCTTAATGCTCTCGACGAATAACATCTTGAAGCTTTCGGACGGCAAGCCCGTTATGACGCCGACGCAGGATATGATCCTCGGCAGCTATTATCTCACCATCGAGAAAGACGGCGCGAAGGGCGAGGGCAAATACTTTATGAGCGTGGACGAGGCGAAGCTCGCCTATGCGCATAAGGACATCGAGCTCCAAGCCAAGATCTGGGTCCGCGTCTCCAAGGAGATCGACGGCAAGACCTATACGGGCAGGATCCATACCACTCTCGGCAGGATCATCTTCAATGACGCGATTCCGCAGGATCTCCATTTCGTGGATAGGACGAAGCCCGAGAATTATCTCGCGCTGGAAATCGACTTCCTCGTCGGCAAGAAACAGCTCGGTCAGATCGTCGAGAAGTGTTTCAAGTACAAGGGAAGCACCGAGACCGCTGTCGTGCTTGACAAGATCAAGGCGCAAGGCTTCAAGTATTCTACGATCGGCGCTTTGACTACCAGCGTCTTCGACATGCATATTCCCAAAGAGAAGGATCAGATCATCGCGGACGCGGAAGAGAAGGTCGCGGCGGTCGAGAAGCTCTTCCGTCGTGGTCACATCACGGACGCAGAGAGGATCAAGCAGGTCATCGCCATCTGGAATAAGGTGACGGACGACGTCACCGACGCGCTCTCCAAGTGCTGGGATAAGTTTAACCCCATCAAGATGATGGAGCAGAGCGGTGCCCGTGGTAATATGTCGCAGATTCGTCAGCTCGCCGGTATGCGTGGTCTTATGAAAGATCCTACCGGTAAGACCATCGAGCTCCCCGTCAAGAGCAATTTCCGTGAAGGTCTCTCCGCCCTCGAATACTTCATTTCGTCCCACGGCGGTCGTAAAGGTCTCGCGGATACCGCGCTTAAAACGGCAGAGTCCGGTTACCTCACGCGTAGGCTCGTGGACGTTTCGCAGTCCGTCATCATTCGTGAGATGGATTGCGGCGATAAGAAGGGCGTCGTCGTCAGCGCCATTTACGGCGGCAGAGGCGACCTCATCGAGAAGCTTCGCGACAGGATCATCGGAAGATACACCATCGACGCCATCGTGAATCCCGCGACGGGTGAGGAGATCGTGCCGAAGGATACGATGATCAGCGAAGAGGCTGCGGATATCATCGAGAAGGCGGGCATCGAGAGCGTGAAGATCAGAAGCGTCTTCACTTGTAAGTGCTCCGCAGGTCTTTGCAGCAAGTGTTACGGCAAGAATATGGCGAGCGGAAATCCCGTCAAGATCGGCGAAGCGGTCGGCGTCATCGCGGCGCAGTCCATCGGCGAGCCGGGCACGCAGCTTACGATGCGTACCTTCCATACCGGCGGCGTTGCGTCCAGCGAAGATATCACGCAAGGTCTCCCGCGCGTCGAAGAGCTCTTCGAATGCCGTAATCCCAAGGCGCAAGCCATCATCTCGGATATCGCGGGCGTCGTGACCATCGGCGAGAAGAATGTCGGCGAGAAGGCGAAGAGACGCACGATCATCGTCGAGAACGATCAAGATAGGAAAGAGTACGTTCCCGCCATCAATGCGAAAGTGCTCGTGACCGACGGTCAGCAGATCGAATGCGGCGCGCAGCTCACGCAGGGCGCCATCAACCTCCAAGATATGCTTCGTACCCGCGGCGTGAAGGGCGTGCAAGATTACCTCATTCGCGAGGTCAAGGACGCTTACCGCCTCTCCGGTGTCGATATCAATGATAAGCACATCGAGATCATCATTCGTCAGATGCTCCGTAAGGCGAGGATCGAGAAGCAGGGCGATACGGACTTCCTCCCCGGCGAACTCGTGGATATCTCCACTTACGAAGAGAGCAACCAGAAGGTGCTTGCCCTCGGCGGAGAGCCCGCCACGGCGAAGCGTACCCTCCTCGGCATCACGAAAGCCTCTCTCGCTTCGGACAGCTTCCTTGCTTCCGCCTCCTTCCAGGAGACCACGAGAGTGCTCACCGAAGCCGCGATCAAAGGCAAGGTGGATCCGCTTCTCGGCTTGAAAGAGAATGTCATCCTCGGCAAGCTCATTCCCGCAGGTACCGGTCTCAAACAGTACGCGAACGTGAATGTCCAACCCGGCGTCCTCGTGGACAGCAACGCAGAAGAAGCCAAGCCTTATTTGGACTGATCTCGAAGTTGAAAGAGAAAACGGGGGCGGCGCAGACCGCCCCTCATTAACGCAATAGGAAAAGATGAAAGACATAAGACTGATTACAAGCGAAAGCATTACGGAAGGACATCCCGATAAGGTGGCGGACCAGATCTCCGACGCCATTCTCGACGCGATCCTGAAAGAGGATCCCGCCGCCAGAGTCGCCGCGGAGACCGTCGTCACGACGGGCATCGTGATCGTCGTCGGCGAGATCACGTCCTCCGCGTATCCCAATGTCCAAAAGATCGTGCGCGAAGTCGTGCGCGACATCGGGTACGTGAATAGCGATATGGGCTTCGACGCGGACACTTGCTCGGTAATGGTCTCTTTGGACGAGCAGTCTCCCGACATCGCGATGGGCGTGGATAAGAGCACGGATAGCGCTTCGGGGGATAAATACGATCTCATCGGCGCGGGCGACCAAGGCATGATGTACGGCTATGCCTGCCGTGAGACGAAGGAGCTCATGCCTCTCCCCATCATGCTTGCGCATAAGCTTACGCTCCGCCTCGCCGAAGCGAGGAAGAAAGGGGAGATCTCTTATCTCCGTCCCGACGGCAAGGCGCAAGTTACCGTGGAGTACGAAGACGGCGCCCCCAAGAGAGTGCACACCGTCGTGGTCTCCACCCAGCATTCCCCTGACGTGGATATCGACGTCCTCCGCAAGGACGTGGAAGAGAAGATCATCAAGGCGGCGATCCCCGCCGAGCTTCTCGACGAGAATACCCTCATTTACGTGAACCCGACGGGCAGGTTCGTCACGGGCGGGCCGCATGGAGACAGCGGGCTCACGGGCAGGAAGATCATCGTGGATACCTATGGCGGGTATTGCCCCCATGGCGGCGGTGCTTTCTCCGGCAAGGACCCCACCAAAGTGGATAGGAGCGCGGCGTATATGGCGCGCTACGTCTGCAAGAATATGGTGGCGGCGGGCGCGGCGGAAAGGATGCAGCTCGAAGTGTCTTACGCCATCGGCGTGGCGCATCCCATCTCTCTCCACGTGAATAGTTTCGGCACGGGCGTTCTTCCCGACAGCGAGCTCGAAAAGATCGTGAGGAAGGTCTTCGATATGCGCCCCTCGGCGATCATCGATACCCTCGCGCTTCGTCGCCCGATCTATCGCGCCACCTCGAATTACGGTCACTTCGGCAGGGAAGGCTTCCCTTGGGAGAAGACGGATAAGGCGGACGCCATTCGCGAATTATTGAAAAAATAGGAGAAAAAAATGAAAGAACAGGTGGTCGATCTGTACCGAGAGTTCGGAGTGAGTAAGCGCGACGCCGTGCTGCTTCCGATGAGCTTCAAGGAGCGGGTCGGTCACCTTTTTTTATGCCGCCGGAGAGAGGTGGCGGGTCGGCTGTATTGTTACGATACGGATCCTTCCGCAAGGAAGCCCGCCATGCTGATCTTCCCGGGCGGCGGATATAAGAATAATTCGCATTCGGAGTGGGAAAACATCGCGGAGGCGTATGCGGAGCGCGGTTTTCGTGTCTTTGTGCTGAATTATTCCATCAAGTATTTTAAATTCCCCACCCAGCTGAATGAGGCCGTGATGGCGCTTTCCTATATCAGACGTCACCAAGCGGAGCTCGGCGTGACGGACAAAGCGGCGGTTTGCGGTTTCTCCGCGGGCGCCCATCTTGCGGCGACATTGTCCTGCCTTTATGCGGAGGAATGCATTCATCCTAAGCTCAGAGAGCTTAATGCTCGTCCCGATGCTTGCGTCCTTTCTTACCCCGTCATATCGGCGGCAGACGGCGTCAGAAACGAGATGTCTTTTATGAATCTCTGCGGGAAGGAGGAGGCGCTCCGCCGTTTCCTTTCTTTGGAGGATCGCGTCCATTCGGATGTGCCTCCGACCTTTCTTTGGCATACCGTCGAGGATGATTTCGTCCCTTATGAAAATAGCCTTCGTTACGCCGCGGCGCTTGAAGAAAAGGGCGTTCCGCATAAGCTCTGCCTTTATCAAAAAGGCGTGCACGGCTTGAACCTTGCGAAAGGGTATGAGGCGGAGGCTTGGCTGGCTTCCTCCGTCGACTTTTTACGCCAAGTAAAGATCCTCTGATCTTTCTTCTTTCGTTTCATTTTTCGATGTCAAAATAAGCGCAAGCGTTTCGCCTGCGCTTATTTACATAAAGAGGGATAATATGGTATAATAATTCTATTATGGAACTCATCGGCACCATTGAAAGCATCATCTTCCGAAACGCGGAGAACGGCTACACCGTAGCCAATGTTTCCACTCCCAAGCGCGTGACGTGCGTGGGGATTTTTCCGCCTGTGACGGAGGGGGAGCGTGTGATGATGACGGGGGAGATGGTGGTGAATCGCAGTTTCGGCGAGCAATTCAAAGCCACAAGCGTGAAGGTCTCCCCGCCGACGGGCAGAGAGAGCATGGTGAAATACCTTTCCGGCGGTCTTTTTAAGGGCGTAGGGGAGAAGACGGCGCTCGCCATCGTCTCGTATTTCGGGGAGAAGACCTTCGAGGTCATCGAATTCGCCCCGCAGGAGCTCGTGAAGGTGCGAGGGGTCAGCCGCGCGAAAGCGGACAGCATCGGGGAGCAATACGCCAGATTCCGTTCGATGCAGCAGACCATCATTTTCCTGCAAAGCTACGACATTTCCTTAAATCTCGCTTTGAAGATCTATAAGACCTATGAGGGTTTGACGGAGCAGGTGGTGAGGAACAATCCTTTCCGCCTCATCGAGGACGTGGACGGCGTCGGCTTCGCCACGGCGGATATGCTCGCCCTCGCGATGGGCATCGAGAAGGACAGCACCTTCCGCATCAATGCCGCGATCGTGCACGTTTTAAAAAGCGCGGCGTCCACGAAAGGGCATACTTATCTTCCCGCGGGGATGCTCCTCCGCGAGACCATGAAGCTCCTTGCTTTCGACGAGGACAGGGAGTCCGTCGTGCTCGCCGTTTTGGACGAGATGCAGCTGGACGGCACCCTCGTCTATCTCAATGATTACCGTATGAACGGCGTGATGCTGAAAAGCTATTATAATCTCGAAAAAAGCATCGCGAAGAATCTTTTCCGCTTGATGGAGACGGGCATACGGCTGGATCTCGATCTCGAAGAGGAGATCTCCGCCTT
>CAMOUZ010000058.1 GCA_946626795.1 uncultured Clostridia bacterium | reverse complement strand
TTTTATAGGCGGGAGGACCGGCCAGCGCCTCAGCGACGGCTTTATTCGTCAGTTCGAGCGCTTCGGAAAGAGGCTTCCCTTTGATCATCTCCGTCGCCATGGAGCTGGACGCGATGGCGGAACCGCAGCCGAAGGTCTCGAACTTCACGTCCGCGATCACATCGTCCGTCACTTTCAAATAAATCTTCATAATGTCTCCGCACTTGGCGTTTCCCACTTCGCCCACGCCGTCCGCATCCTCGATGACCCCGACGTTACGCGGATTTCTGAAATGATCCATCACTTTTTCGCTGTATAATGCCATATATATCTCCTTTTATTCTTATGTAAATTCTTATCTATGATCTATAATCATTATAACCTTATAAGGGAGGAATCACGGAAGCAAAAAGGGCTTCTTCCCCTCCGTCTTATCCCTCCAAATAGGGGACATCTCGCGAAGCCGCCCGACCACTTGCGGAATCGCCTCCAAAGCGAGATCCACTTCCTCTTCCGTCGTATACTCCGAAAGGCTGAGGCGCAAGGAGCCATGGGCGATCTCATGCGGATGACCGATGGCGAGAAGTACGTGACTCGGATCCAAGGAGCCCGACGTACAAGCCGAGCCCGAGGACGCCTCTATCCCTGCGTCGTCGAGAAGCAAAAGCAGGCTCTCCCCTTCAATCCCCTCGAAGCAAAAATGAACGTTGCCCGGGAGGCGAGAGACGGGGTCCCCATTCAAGACCGAATGCGGAATGCGGCCGAGCCCCGCGATGAGCTTATCCCGAAGCGCGGAGACCTTCTTCGCATTCTCGGCAAGATGCGCCGTGGCTTCTTTCAGCGCGGCGGCAAGCCCCTTGATGCCCGCGATATTCTCCGTGCCTGCGCGTCGCCCTCTCTCCTGCGCGCCGCCCTCGATGAGAGAGGTCAAAGCGACGCCTTTTCGCGCGTAAAGCACGCCGACGCCCTTGGGCCCATGAAATTTGTGCGCGGAGAGCGAAAGCATATCCGCTCCCATCTTCTCGACGTCCACGGGGATATGCCCCACGGCTTGCACCGCGTCGGTATGGAAGAGGACCTTCTTCGCTCTGCACACCGCGCCGATCTCCGCGACGGGAAGCACCGAGCCGATCTCATTATTCGCCGTCATCATCGTGACAAGGCAAGTGTCCTCGCGGATCGCCGCCGCCACATCCTCGGCGCTGACGTTTCCTTTCTTCCCCACCGAAAGATAGGTGATCTCGAAACCTTCTTTTTCGAGCTTTCGCAAAGTATGGAGGACGGCGTGATGCTCGAAAGCCGTCGTGAGGATATGCATCTTCCCCTTTCTCTCCCCCATTTTCGCCGCGGACAGAATGGCTTGATTATCCGACTCGCTTCCGCCCGACGTGAAAAAGATCTCGGCGGGACTTGCCCCGAGGCATGCCGCCACCTCCGCCCGCGCCTCTTCCAAGGCTTCTTTCGCGCGCTGTCCCATGGAATGTAAGCTCGAAGCATTGCCGTACACTTGGTCAAAATAAGGCAACATCGCCTCTATGGCGGCGCGACTCATCTTGGTGGTCGCCGCATTATCGAAATACGCTGTCATAATCTCCTCCCGAAATCATAAGCGCATTATAGCACGATCAACCTACCTTGTCAATAGGTTGAAAGGGGGTAGCGAAAAATTCTTTTATGTTTTTCGACAAAAACGAAAATCGGGAAACGAACACAAGCAAAAAACGCCCGAAAGAAAAACGAATGAAAAAGAAACGAAAGCAAAGAAGCGAAAGGAAGCTATACGCTCCGTACCATTTTATAACAAGGCACGGCGCATGCGCCCAAATACTCTTTCTCGATCAAGAAGCCGAGCTTCCGATAAAGGTCGAGCGCGCCGAAATTCTCCTTGACGCACTCCAAAAAACAAAGCGGCTTCCCTTCCACCGCGGCGGCAAGAAGCGCGGCGGCGACGCCATGACGGCGAAAGCCTTCCTCCACGAAGATATTGGCGACGTAATACCCCGCCCTCTCCTCGCACATTTCCTTATAATAATCCTCGAAAGTCTCGTGCGTACGAAGGTCGCAAGGAACGCCTGCGGCAAAAAAGGCGGCTTCGAGATCGGACTCCGTCATCTCCAAAGGGGAGGCGCAAGAGACGATCATGCCCACGATCTTTCCCGCCGAGACCGCCACTTTGATATGCTCTTTCCGATAGACGGTGGGACGGCGGATCATCTCCGCGATCACCCGCGCGCCGATCTCCTCCGAGCCGAACCAAGCGGGGTAAATATAATCGTCGCTGCGATAAATAAAGCGCGCCACAAGAGAAAAGTCATCCCCTTCCGAAAGGGGGCGAATCGAAATCCGCATTTCTTCCGTTTCACCTGACATAGCTTTCTCCCGAGCGCATTTTCAAAAACATAAAAATTGCGCACCCACCTTTCGGCGGATGCGCAACGATTTAAGGCACAATTACAAGAGGAGGGTCTTATCCTCGCCCATGCCCATCATCCCGTCGAGGACGTACTTATTGCCGTCTTCGTCGCGGATATAGCCTTCGAGCTCACCCCACGCCACGAAATAATCGATATTCACGATCACGGCGTGCAAGACCATCGGATTGATGCCATAGACCTTGAACTTCAAATTCACCATATCGTGCTCGTCCTTGACGATCCATTCGGCGTAATTCTTGAAATCCTTGGTGGCGACGCTTCTCGTGAAGGTCACGGGCGGCAGGAGGCTGGACTTGCCTTCGAGCCACAAGATATTCTCATTATAATCCTCTTGATTGATGGACTGATTCCTCGTAAGGTTGAAAGCGAGGAATTTCTTCTCGCCATTCACGTCGCACTTGCCCATCGTGGTGACCCAATCGTAATGGGCTTTGCGCGGATAATAACCTCTGTGGTCGTCGATGATGGCGACGGTCTCATCGTCGCTGAGCATCTCCTCGCCATTGATGATGAGGCTGCCTTCCGCCTTAAAGAAATCCTTCTGGCTGTAAAGCGTACGGTTGTCGCTATACGGGAAAGGAATGCTCACGACACAGGGATCGCTGAGGCGGGTGAGCGAGAAATTGTACTCGATGGTGGCGAGAGCGGGATCATAGACCTTATTCTCCTTGATCGCCTCCACAGCCGTCTTATCTTCCCTGCCCTGCGTAACGAGGCAGAAGGATTTCGCATTCACGGTGTGCTTACCGGAGAGCTCCGCCTTGCCGTCTTGGAAATTATTCACATAACGGACGAAACCGACATCGGACTTCGCCTCTGCGACGGCTCCATTCAGAAGATTCGGCGCGATGACGGTCTCTTTGCTCGGGATCTGCGTGTCCCAGCAATAGACTTTCTTACTGCGCTTATCAAAGAACATATTGAGCTGCTTGCCGAAGATGCCCATATCGCAAACGACGGCGAGGAGCACGCCGTTTTTAAGATGAACTTCCGTGGCTTCCCAAAGGGTGAGCTTGAATTTATTCAAAAACTCGGGAGCTCTCGTCGGCTTCTTGGCGCGGAGGAGCTCCATCGTCTCAAACTCTTTGTCGAAGGTACCGAACACCACCTTTCCGCTCGGATCGACAAGATCTTTCGGCGTGGGGACCGCTCTGCGTTTTTCGGAAATATATTTACTGTATTCGCCCATAATTCTCTCCTTTTTGGGGTTTTATACTGTAATTATAACATCATCTATATCACATTTCAAGGGGGGATATTAAAAAAAGAGCCCCTTTTTCGGGCGTCAAAAGACGGAAAATGCGCAAAAGCGGGCGCTCTTTCAAAAAACGCCCGCTCGGATCCGCAAAACGTGAAGGAAACGGAGGAAGAGAGAAATCTCTGCCGTGCCTCCCTTTTCCCTCCTTTTCCGTTATCGACTTTTTTATTTCTTCTCGGCGCCGAAATCCTTTTTCAGCAAGGCGCGGCGGATGATCTCCGCGACGGGAAGAGCCAAAGAGAAGAGGGTCAGAAGCGCGGGCAAGACCGCCTCGGAGCGAATGGAGCATTTTACGTTTCCGCTGCAATAATCGCTGAGAATCTTCGCATTCTTCATCGAGAGCGCCGTGGAATAACAAGAGAATAAAAGCACCATCAAGGCGAAGGAAAGCACGAGACCCGCGATATTAAAGCCTTCTTGATTCCGTATCGCCGCAAGGGCGTACGCGACGATGGTCGCGAGCAAGACGAAGAACGCCGCCACCGTAAGCCCCGCAAGGCTCACGGACTCTGCCTTTGCGTAATAATAAAAGGGCATCGCCATATCCCCGATCGCCTTCTCCGTCCCGCTGTAATTCCCCGACGTGCCGGACACAAGGCAATTAAAGCCCGAAACGGACACCTCCGTGCCCGAATCGGTATTGAAGACAAAAGCCCAATCCGTGAAGAACAGGAAGAGCACGACCACCGCCAAAGCGAGCGCAAGGATGGGGAACAAGCGAAGCTTTTTTACGTCGGAAGCATATTTCTGCTCCTTCTCGACTTGCGCCCTCAGGACTTGATAATTCTTTTTCTTATTCTTTGCCATAATCTTCTCCTCTTATTTCGTTACGTACCATTGCAAATCCGAGTAGTCTTCTATCAGCGTGAGCTCCGCCGCGCGGAAAGTATAAAACGAGACGGTTTCCACCGTGCTGCCGTCCGCGGCGTAGATACGGATCTCCGTGGGCGTGAAATCATCCGCAAAAACGAGCTTGCCTGTCGTCCGGATCCAAGTCTTGTCCGCACCGTCCTCACCTTGATTGCGCGGAGATGGGATCTCCCCGTCATAATCCAAGATAAAGCCGATGACGGTGTCCTTGCCGCAATTACAGCCATAGCCCGAAGAGCACTTGCGCACGGCGCACATATATTCCTTGCCGTCAACGTCCGTCAAAGCATAGGTGAAAGCGTCGAAAGTGATCTCCTTATCCACGTACTGCTGAGGATAGTATATCATATTTGTCATCACGAGGAAAAAATTATCTTCCGTGAGGACATAGCTCCCCTGCTCGCCGCAAGAGACCGCCGCGAAAAGGAAGAGCAAAACCAAGAGAATGACCGCCGCCTTTTTCATACTTTTTTCACACCCATACACGCCCCGACGATCCAGAAGACGACGAAGACCAGAGCCTCCCCCATCACAATGGTGGGGCCGACCGGCGTCTTCAAAAGGATCGCCGCCAAGATGCCGAGGAGCGCCGTGGAGACAGAAAGCACCGTCGAGCATATCGTCACGGAAAAGAAGCTCTTGAAAATCCGCATGGCGGAGAGCGCCGGGAAGATGATGAGTGCAGAAATCAGGAGCGAACCGACCAGATTCATCGCGAGCACGATGACCACGGCGATGATGACGGCGATGATGAGATTATAAAGATCGGTCTTGACACCCGTCGCTTTGGCAAAATTCTCGTCGAAGGTTACGGCGAAAATGCGGTGATAAAAGATGACGAACACCGCGACTGTCACGACGGAAAGCGCGATGGACACCCAGACTTCCGCCATACGAAGATTCAGGATGGAGGAGGAGCCGAAAAGCGTGCCGCAGACGTCCGCAGAGACGTTGGATGACGTGGGGAAGACATTCATCAAAAGATAACCGACGGCGAGCGCCGTGACCGAGATGATCGCCACGGAAGCATCCCCTTGAAGGCGCGCTTTCTGCCCCGTGCGAAGGAGGAGCACCGCGCAAACGATGGTGACAGGGAGGACGATGAGCATTTGATTTGTCAAGCCGACCACCGCCGCCACCGACATGGCGCCGAAAGCCACGTGCGAAAGCCCGTCTCCGATGAAGGAGAAACGTTTCAGCACGAGGGTGACGCCGAGGAGCGAAGAACAAAGGGCGATCAAAACGCCCACGATCAAGGCATAACGCACGAAGGAATAAGACATATAAAGGGACAATCTCGAAAACAATTCGTTCATCTTTCTCCCCCTTCCGTCAAAAAGAGCCTGCCGAAATCGCTCTTTTTATAGTCCGCCACCTCGCCGAAGAACATCTTCTCGCCGAGATGAAGGATATGGTCGGCATAACGCACCGCCGCGGCGATGTCATGCGAGATCATGATGATGGTGACCCCTTCGTCATTCAGCTTCTTGATGAGGTCATACATCTCCATCGTCACCTTGGGATCCAGCCCAGTGACAGGCTCGTCCAAAAGGAGGATCTTCTCCGTGGCAGAGAGGGCGCGCGCAAGAAGCACGCGCTGTTGCTGACCGCCCGAAAGCTCGCGATAAGAGCGAGCCTTCAAATGGCTGATCCCCATCCGCATAATATTCGCTTCGGCGCGCGCTTTATCCGCCTTATTATAGAAGGGATGAAACTTGCCGTTCGAGAGGCATCCCGAAAGCACCACCTCCATGACCGACGCGGGAAAATCCCGCTGGACGACGGTCTGTTGCGGCAGATAACCGATCTCGTTCTTGCGGAGCGAATCCCCGAAGACGATCTCCCCCGCAAGGGGCTTCAAAAGACCGAGGAGAGTCTTCATCAACGTGGATTTGCCCGATCCGTTCTCCCCTACAATGGCGAGATAATCCCCTTCCTTCACCTCGAAAGAGAGATGACTCACTATGGCGCCCCTCTCATAGCCGAGCGATACGTCATTTACCTTGATCTGTGCCATTCTTTCTCCTTTTATCCGAGAGCTTTTCGCAGGACTTCGAGATTCTCCTCCATCATGGAAAGATAGGTCCTGCCTGTTTTATACTCCTTTTGACTTGCGGACTGCAAAGAGTCCAAAACAAGGATCTCTTGGTCCTTGCGGATCGTCCCGTCGCGAATGGTACGCGCCGTCCGATGCTTGGGCTCCGTGCTCTCCAAGACGATGATCGCACGGACATTTTTCTCATTCGCGATGTCGATGAGCTTCCGCTGCGTCTCGAAAGTGACTTCACTGTCCGCGGCGCACCCTTTGAACGCGGCGGCGTACTTGATATCGTAATCATCCACGAGATAACGGAAGGGAAAGCGATCCGCCACGAGAATGAAATCATCGGAAGCGGCCGCCCTCATCTCCCGATAACGTCCGTCGAGAGCCTCCAACGAGGCGACGTAACGCGCGGCATTCGCTGCGTAAAGGTCCTTGTACTCGGGATCGATCTCCGAGAGGACCTCCGCGATCTTTTGCACAAAGATCTTCGCATTGCGAAGAGAGAGCCAGACATGCTCGTCGTACGCCGCCTCTTCTTCCTC
>CAMOUZ010000057.1 GCA_946626795.1 uncultured Clostridia bacterium | reverse complement strand
GGTAAACACGATTTCCAATCGTGCGCCTTCGACCACTCAGCCAACTCTCCATTTCCATTCGTATGTCCGTCAGACGGAAACCGTTTGACTTTAAAAATTATAGTATATTCCGACGCATAAAGCAAGTGGAAAATCGGTTTTTCGTAAAAAACTTTGCGGAGAGGGGAGAAGAGGGCGGGGAAATCGTTGTGCGAGCTCCGTCTCTTCCGCCCCGCAACGCCATTTTCTCGAAAAGGATGACGACGGCTAATCCTCTGTGCTATACTGTAAAAAAGCCCTGCGCACAATCTTATAGGCGGCTCGGGGAAAGGGGAGAGAAGGATGATCTCGGTGATGTTCGTCTGCCATGGGAATATCTGTCGTTCGCCGATGGCGGAATATGTTTTCAAGGATATTTTGGAGAAGAGAGGGCTTTCTTCCGCCTTTCGTGTGGAGTCTTCCGCGGTGACGACGGAGGAGATCGGGAACGACGTTTATCCCCCTGCGCGCAAGGAGCTCGCAAGGCACTCTGTCCCTTGTCCTCGGCGCGCCGCGCGCTTGATACGCAAGGAAGACGTCGCCGCTTTCGACCTCATTCTTTGCATGGATCGCTCCAATCTCGATCGCCTTTTCCGCATCGCCCCCGAAGCGAAAGAGAAGACCCGTCTCCTCGGGGAATACGGGCTCGGAGGACGGAGCATCGCCGATCCCTGGTATACGGGGGATTTCGAGACGACGTATGACGAGATCGTCTTTGCTTCGGAGGAGCTCCTTCACGCGTTGCTTGCTCGCTGAAAAGCGGGCGGAATCCGTCGATTTTATAAATATATTTACTTAGATGGTCGTTTTGTGCTATAATTTTTCTATGCGCCCGTAAGATATAGGCAAGCGGTGTCTTTAAGGGTGCGGCGCTTTTTCATCAAGCGCGGACGGAGAAAAGGAGAGGAATGAAGAACGGGTTTTTTATGGCTCTTGCGCTCGCGATTTGGGGCGCGCTCAAACTCGTGTTTAAAGGGTTAAAGGTCGTGGTCGAGGTCTTGACGAGCCTCGTCATGTTCTTGGGGCTGTATATCCCGCTTTTTTACCTCCTTTTCGGGCTCATTCTCCTCGCTGCGACGGATTTCACCTTTGGCGGCACGGGCGTGAATCAGATCCTTTATTATATCGGGCTGGCGCTCTCTTGCGCGGCGGCAGTCATCATCTCGGTGCGGAATCTGCTCGTTCGCCCTTTCTCCGGCATCTTCTCGGCGTTTAAAAGATCCTCCAAAGATCGTTATGACGATGAGGACGGGGATCGCCGTCCGAGACGCGGATATGACGACGAGGACGAGCGCCGCGGGGATTACGGCGACGGACGCCGGAGAGATCCTTATTACGAAGCTCGTCCCTATGATGGAGGAGGTTTCTCTCCCCGCGATCCTTATGCGGAGCCTTCGGATCCTTATGCGAGATCGGGTCGTCCTTCTCCTTATGGAGAAAGAGCGTATGAAGGCGGCGGTTATTCGCGTGATTCCCGTGATTATTCTCGCGACGATCTCGGCTATCCTCTGCCCGCCGAGGAGGGGGAACGCCCCGTCGTTTATTATAGCAAACGCCGCCCCGGCGTGCTCGTGAAGGAGTATTCGGATCGTTTTGAGCTCTTCCGCGAAGACGCTTCCGGCAGGACGTATATCGGGACGGAGTACAAGGAAGACTGATATGTTTCTTGACGCGCAAGAGCGACGCATCGTGACGAATCATCCATTGGCGGAGCGCCCGCATTCCCATCGGATTTGGGAGCTGGATTTTCTCCGCGGTTTCACCATTCTTTTGATGTGCATAGACCATTTTATGTTTGACCTCTCCGCCATGTTCTCCGACGTTTGGGCGGCGAAGGGCGGGGCAGCCGCCGCCATAGCGGATTTCGCTTGTATGTGGTGGGATCACGGGCTGAGCTGGGTGGGCGCCACGCGCGATGTGATCTGGGTCATCGCCATTTCGATCTTTTTCGGACTCTGCGGCGGAAGCACCATTTTCAGCCGAGATAATCTCACGCGTGCGATGAAGACTCTCCTCGCAGCCTGCGTCATCACGATCGGCACGTATTTCCTCATCTCGTGGGAAATCCTCGACGAAGGCGATCTCATCATTTTCGGCGTCTTGCATATGCTCTCTTTCGCCACCCTGATCGTTGCGGGAGTCTATGCCCTGACTCGCCTTGCGGGGAAGAAGGGAGACTTTGTCTTCGTCGTAGTGAGCGCCCTTCTCGCGGGGGCGATCTTCCTCGTCAATCATAGATTGAATAGGCTCGAACCTGTCGAAAACGGCTGGCTTTTGCCCTTGCACGAGAGCTTTTCCCGCGGCCTCGATATGGGGGATTATTTTCCCCTCATTCCGAATCTCGGCATCGCTTTTGCGGGCGCGGCGGTCATCACCCTCGTCTATGGGCGAGGCAAGTCTCTTTTGCCCAAGCTGGACGGCGCTTGGAATAAGCCCTTCCGTTTCTTGGGGCGGCATACCCTCCTCGTGGTCATTCTGCATCAAGTGGTGAACGTGCTTTTCTTGGCGCTCGTGACAGCCGCCTTCGTGGACAAAGGAAATTTCGTCCTTTTCTGAGGCTTCTTTTCTTCTTTTCCCGAAAAAAGAACCCTTTCCCGAAGTCGAGATTTTTTATAGACGATTTCATTTTTTTTACATCTCGG
This sequence comes from uncultured Clostridia bacterium, assembly GCA_946626795.1. Lineage (GTDB taxonomy): Bacteria > Bacillota > Clostridia > Christensenellales > CAG-1252 > CAG-1252. The sequence continues at coordinate 4,483 of CAMOUZ010000057.1, read as the reverse complement.
ATTAAGCTTATCCACTTGACAAAGTTTCTACGCGCGCTATATACTAATATTCGATAATATAGAAGGCGCCTTCGGCGCTGTTTGAGATTTATTTTATCGTTACAAGGGAAAATTTATGAAGATCGGTTTTGACAATGCTTTATACGTGAAGAAACAATCGCAGGCTATCATCGAGCGCATCAATAGCTTCGGCGGCAAGCTTTATCTCGAATTCGGCGGCAAGCTCTTCGACGACTATCACGCTTCGCGTGTGCTCCCGGGCTTCGACGTCAATGCGAAGGTCAAGCTCCTTCAAAAATTGAAGGACAAGGCGGAGCTCATTATGGCGGTGAATGCCGCCGATCTCCAAAAGAATAAGATCCGTGCGGATATGGGCATCGATTACGGCCACGACGTTATGCGTACGATCGATAATATCCGTTCGCTCGGCATCTTCGTCGGAAGCATCGTCATCACGCAGTACGAAGGGCAACAGGCGGCGGATCTTTTTAAGAAGAAGCTCGAGCTCCGCGGCGAGAAGGTCTATATCCATACGCGTACGAAGGGTTATCCCACCGACGTGAATACCATCGTCTCGGACGAGGGCTATGGGATGAATCCTTACATCGAGACGGAGCGCCCGCTCATCGTCGTGACGGCGCCCGGCCCCGGTAGCGGCAAGATGGCGACCTGCCTCTGCCAGCTTTATCATGAAAGCAAGCGCGGGGTCAAGGCGGGCTATGCGAAGTTTGAGACCTTCCCGATCTGGAATATCCCTTTGAAGCACCCCGTGAACGTTGCCTACGAGGCGGCTACGGCGGATCTCAAAGACGTGAATATGATCGACCATTTCCATCTCGAAGCCTATGGCGTCAAGACGGTGAATTATAATCGCGATATCGAGGTCTTCCCCGTCGTGAAAGCCATCCTCACGAGGATCCTCGGCGAATGCAAGTATCAGTCGCCCACCGATATGGGCGTGAATATGGCGGGCTTCGGCATCGTGGACGATGAGGTCGTCCAAGCCGCCGCCAAACAGGAGATCATCCGCCGCTATTATCAAACGCTTTGCTATTATAAGCAGGGCAATGCGGAGATGGACACCATCAAGAAGCTCGAGTTCCTGATGAGTGAGCTCGGTCTCTCCCTCGACGACAGAAAGGTGGTGGCGCCCGCCCTTGCGAAAGCGAAGAAATGCGGAAAGCAGGTGGTGGCTTTGGAGCTTCCCGACGGTCAGATCGTGACGGGCAAGACCACGGACGATCTCGAAGCGGCATCCACGGCGCTTCTAAATGGCATCAAGGTGCTTGCCGGCATCGCGGATCCCATCAAACTCATCGCGCCCGCCGTCATCCGCCCGATGGTGAATTTAAAGAAGAAGACGTATAAGGAGAGGCATTACCAGCTGAATCCGTCCGAGGTGCTTATGGCGCTCGTAGTCAGTCAGACGAATAACCACGCCGCCGAGCTCGCGGTGCAACACCTCAAATATCTGAAAGGATGCGAAGCGCATTCCACTTGTATTTTGAGCGCCGCGGATGAAAAGTTATTTAAGCGTTTGGGGATCAATCTCACCTGTGAGCCGGAGTTCCCCGACGCGAACTTATATATGTAAAACACGAAGGAGGATACTATGGCTACATCATTTCTTGAAAAGGCATTCAATTTCGAGGCGCATTTACCCGAGATGGGTCTCATTGCGATGGCGGGAGCACAGGAGCTCGGCGAGCGCATTGACAAATATCTCGTAAAATGGTACAATGAAGAAGCCGAGAAGCACGGCAAAGCGTCCCTTGCGAAGAAGACCTTCCTTTTGGAGCACGGTTGCTTGCGTTTCACGTCCGGCGACGCGAAAGCCTTGATCAAGGAGTCCGTCCGCGGTATGGATATTTTCATCATCTGCGACGTCGGCAATTACAGCATTCGTTATAATATGTACGGTATGAGCGTCCCGATGTCTCCGGACGATCATTATGCAGATCTTAAAAGGATCATCTCCGCCATTGGCGGCAAGGCGAATTCCATCACCGTCGTGATGCCCATCCTCTATGGCGGCAGACAGCATAAGCGCAGCGCGCGTGAGTCCTTGGACTGCGCGATGATGCTCCAAGAGCTCGAAGCGCTCGGCGTGACCGAGCTCATCACCTTCGACGCCCATGATCCCCGCGTGCAAAACGCCACGCCGCTTATGGGCTTTGATAATTTCATGCCTTCTTATCAGATCATCAAGGCGCTTCTCAATCGTTTCGACGATCTCCGCTTGGACAAGGATCATTTTATGATCGTCAGTCCGGACGAAGGCGCGATGAATCGTAATACCTATTACGCCTCCATCCTCGGCATCGACCTCGGCATGTTCTATAAGAGGCGCGATTATTCCACCGTTGTGAACGGCAGAAACCCCATCGTTGCGCATGAGTATATCGGCGATTCCCCGATGGGTCTCGACGTCTTCGTCGCGGATGACCTCATCGCGACGGGCGACAGCCTCATCAATCTCGCGCATCATTTGAAAGAGAGAGGCGCGAACCGCATCTTCCTCTCCGCCACTTTCGGATTATTCACGGAAGGTCTCGATAAATTCCGTGAGGCGTATCAAAACAAACTCTTTGACGCCGTCATCACGACGAACCTTACGTACGTGCCCGAAGAGCTCAGAAAAGAGCCGTGGTTCATCGAGGCGAGCATGGCGAAATACGGCGCGTATATCATCAGCGCCTGCCACCAGAAATGTTCCGTGAGCAAGCTCCTTGACCCGCATGATAAGATCGTCGAGCTCGTGGATCGATATAAAAATAAATAAAGGAGATTTTTATGATCATAAAACCGCTTGGGCATTCCTGCTTCCTTTTGGAAGAGAGTACCGGTACGAAGATCGTCACCGATCCCTACTCAAGTGATATCGGCATTTCGATGCCTCCCGTGTCCGCTGACGCCGTAACGGTCAGCCACGCGCATTATGACCACAATAACGTAAAAGCCGTTTCGGGAGATCCGCTCATCATCAATCGCCCGGGTAGCTTTGAGGTAAAAGGCGTGCATATCATCGGCATCGACACCAAGCACGACGGCGAGAACGGGCGTCTTCGCGGCAGTAATATCGTCTTTAATTTCCGCATGGACGGCGTGAATATCTGCCATCTCGGCGACGTGGGGCATGGACCCTCTCCCTTGATGATCGAGGCGATCGGTCCCGTGGATATCCTCCTCGTCCCCGTCGGCGGCAATTACACCATCGACGCGGAGATCGCGAAGGAGTACGTGGACAGGTTGATGCCGAGCGTCGTGATCCCGATGCATTATAAGACCGAAGGCATCGAGCTGGACATCGAGGATGCGGACGCCTTCCTTGATTATTTTGACAAAGACGCCGTCGAGTACGTCGATGGCGGAGCGGTCGAATTCGACAGAGCGGATTTCGACGACGAATTCAATACGAAAGTCATTTGTTTTGATAAGGATTGACCTTTTTGTCAATACTTCTCTCGTCGTCCCGCATTTATTTTGAAATGTCACGTGATCCCCGCCGATAAGGCGGGTGACGCGTGTGTTTATTGGGTTTATCGTCTAATCCGTATTATATCAACATATAAATAACGAAAGGTTTTTGCAAAGTTTTTTGGAGGCATTATGGACCTGAATGTAAATTTAAATGAGATCACCCGAGACTATCTCGACGGAATGAGCATCCACGAGATTCGTACGCTCGCCCGTGAGGTCGGCGTTCCCCATCCCACGTCCTTGAAAAAGCAGGAAATGATCGACTGCATTATGGACATCAAAGAGGGGAAGACGGAGCCCCGGCCGATCAGGAAAGCGGGACGTCCCCCCAAGACGAATTCTCTCCCTACGCCGACGCCGCGTGAAACGGCGCCGTTCAGCCTGCCGGAAGAGCGTCCCGCCTCCGCGCCGCAGACCAAGAAGCCTGCGGGAAGACGGACAGGGGAGTGGAGCTATACGGTGTCCCCCGCGAACGGAGCGGATAGGCAGGAGAGATCTCTCGAACGTCCGGACAGACCCGCGATGGATCGCTTCGCCGAGCAGGAATACGACGAGGTCTTCTTGAAGACCTGTGAAGTACGCTCCGGCATTCTCGAAATCTTGCCAGACGGCTATGGATTCCTGCGCGCGAATAATTTTCGCAACAGCACCCGCGACAGCTATGTCAGCACTCAACGCATTAAGCGCTACGGTTTGCGCGCGGGCGATCTCATTAAGGCGTATTGCAAGGCGTCAGCGGAGGGGAAGCCCCCCGCAGTGATGGCGATCACGGAGGTGAATGGTCGCCCTGTCGACAAGACTTTCAATCGCCCGAGATTCGATGATCTCATTCCCATCTTCCCGAATGAGAAGCTCCGCTTGGAGATCCCGGGGAGGAGAAATGAGCTCGCCGCGAGAGCCATCGACCTCATCGCCCCCATCGGCAAAGGTCAGCGCGCGATGGTCGTCTCGCCGCCGAAAGCCGGTAAGACCACCCTCTTGAAGATGATCGCGCATTCCATTT
>CAMOUZ010000056.1 GCA_946626795.1 uncultured Clostridia bacterium | reverse complement strand
TGATAAAACTTTCGGCAGGAGGATCTTCCGAAGCATTTTCGAAAAGAGATCGCGCGGTCAAACGCCCTTCATATTGCGACGGAAGACCAAGATCGCCGCCGTAAACGCCACGACCGCATACGCCGCAAGGATCAAAAGCGGGCGCACGAGATCCGTGAAAAGATCTTGATAACCATTCACGGCATTCTGCAAAAGAAGCGTGGCATTCCTGAAAGGAAGGGCGTTCATCACCGCCATAAACCCTTTTCCCATCCCTTCCGTGGGGAACCACATCCCCGAAAGCAGGGACTGCCCCATAACGACTGCCGAAGAGACGCCGCCGATGGACTTCTCCGTACAAAGCGAGCCGAAAAGGATCCCGAGCCCGACGAAGAAGAAGGAAGTCACCAAGGAGAAAACGAGCCCGAGGAGCATCGTCACCGACCAGAAAGAAACGTCCAACAAGCCGCCGATCACGAAAAAGAGCGTGGATTGGATGAGTGATATCGGGAGCAATGCAAAAGTATAACCGAAGATGAATTCATAGGGCCGCGCCGAAGAGACGTAAAGCCTCGTCAGGAAAGACGTGTTTCTGTCGAGCGCGATCAAAAGCCCCGAGAAGAGCGTGAGGAACGCCTGCGAGAAAACGACGATTCCCGGCGCGAGATACTTGATCTCGAACTGCGCGGTCATCTTGTGGAAGATGGCGTAAAAAAGCACCTCCATCAAAAGGGGCAATCCGAGCATAAAAGCAAGGTTCAAGGGATCTCGAAGGATCTCCAAAAGGTTTCTTTTCGTAAGGGTCTTTATTCTTTTTACCGAATCACGCATCGAGCTCACCTCCGCCTACGATCGAGATGAAAGCCTCTTCGACATTCGCTTTCCCCGTCTCTTGATAAAGCGCTTCTTTCGTCCCCACAAAGAGAAGCTTCCCTTCTTTCATGATGCCGATCCTATCCGCGAGGGCTTCCGCTTCTTCCATATAATGGGTAGTGAGGACGACGGTCATCTTTCCGCGGAAAGAGCGAATGGTCTTCCAAAGCTCCCGACGGGCGATAACGTCCAAGCCCAAAGTGGGCTCATCGAGGAAAAGGATCTTGGGCGATGAGACGAGCGCCAGCGCAATAGAGAGCTTCCGCTGCCATCCGCCCGAGAGTTTCGCGGCTTGACGACCGCGCACGGAATCCAGCCCGAACGCCTCGTACAGCATGGCTTTCGTCTGCTCGATCTCCTCTTTCGACTGCCCGTTGAGCTCGGCGTAAAAATGGATATTCTCCTCCACCGTGAGCTTTCTTGCAATAGCGGTCTCCTGCATCGAGACGTCGATATTCTTTTTCACCTCCGCGGCTTCTTTCACGATGGAATGCCCGGACACACAGGCGTCTCCCGAGGTGGGCGCCGTCAAGCAGGTCAACATCTTGATCAGCGTGGTCTTCCCCGCTCCGTTCACCCCGAGCAATGCGAAAAGCTCGCCCTCTTCTATCTCCAAATCGACGCCTTGTACGGCTACGACTTCTTTATACTCCTTGCGGAGCTTATTTGTTTTGATCGCCGACATCTTTGCCTCCCATCAATTTATAAAACTCTTCGTCCTTGATCAATGCGATCCCGCGCGAGATGTCCCCCATAACCATAAGGGTGTCTCCCGTCTTGATATCAAACATATTACGCGCTTCCACCGGAATGGTGATCTGCCCTTTCGGTCCGACCCGCACGCTAACGATAAATCTATCCTCTTTTATTTCTTTCATAAAATTCCGCCTTTTCTTACTTTTCTTACTTTATTGTAACACAAAAAGAGGATCTGTCAAGCGGATCCTCTAAAAAACGATTATGCTTAAAGGGATATTTACTTCCGCTTCGGCGCGGGGAGATCGGCAAAAAGCGCGTCAAAAAGGAGGCGCATGCCCTCTTCGTCCTCAATATCCTCCACGAGGAGCATCTCTTTCGCCCCTTCATACGGAAGAGCAAGCGACGCATTTTTCAAAACCGTTTTTGCGGAAGGCGTGGGCTTCACGAGGAGCCTGTCATCATAGACCCCGCCGACGAGCTTTCCTCCGTAATAAAGAAGATATTCTCCCATCATCGGGCGGAACGAAACGTCCGAAAGGTGTCGCAAGCAATCTTTTACGAAATCAAGATACGATTTGCTCGTCGCCATATTTACGCCTCCGAGGTTTTTTTTCCGCCCTCTTCCAACCTGGCGCAATCCGCACATCTCCCGAGTTCGTCCAAGGCGAGAGGCGGAAGGATCCTCATAAGCTCATGATATCGGACCTCGTCGCCGACTTGGGTAAGATTATCCGCGTCCACGCTCGGATCATACCCCCTGCTTCCGCAGACGGCACAGGTATTGATATATTTTTCCGACTTCCCTCTCCTTTCAAGGACATAGGAACGGCCGAATTTTCTATACTTGGAATGTGACATAATAATCTCCTTTCTTCCTCCAAAGGCTCAAAGCGCGCGGGAGCTCTCCGTAATCCATTCATTGAGAAACGCCATCTGCGCTTCGGTATGGAACCAATGTTCCCCTTCTTCCATCACCGTTACTTGCGCGCCGATCCTTGAAGCAAAAGCCTTTATCGTCTCACGGGAAACGAGATGGTCCCGCCCGCCGTAAAGGATGGAGGTGGGTATGCGCCACGACACGGGGTGCTCCCTGACATAGGACAAATAAGCCCAAGACAAGGTCTCGCCGAACGAAGTCTCGATCTCCCCTCGCTTGCACAGAGACTCTTCCGTGACGCCCGCCCACGCCATCATTTCTTTTATCAACTTTTCCATATCGACGATGGGGGATATGAAAAAAGCTTTTTTGATCTTCCTCTCAGATAAAGCAAGCATCGAGAAATAAGCCCCGATGCTATTCGCGACGAGGATAACGGAGGAATAGCTGCTCTCGATCTCCTCGAAGAAGGCGGGGAATTCCTCTTTCGCCTCCCACGGCGTCTGCGCTTTATAATCAAATCCGATCACGGTGCGACCGAGGAAAAGCGAGGCGTAATGCTCCGCCTCTTTCGCGCTGCCTCCCTTTCCGTGAATATAAACGACAACGGATTTCACCTTTTATTCCTCACGATCGAATATGGCTTTGCATTCGAGCTTATCGCCGTATTTCGCCTTCCATTCTTTATGCGGCGCCGAGACGTCATACGCCTCCAAACCCTGCGGCGTGACCGTCATCTCGATCATAATGCTATATCGATTCTCTCTCGTGCTGTTCGTCTTATAGACTTCCACCTTTTCGACGCCTTCCGTCTCCAACGTGCGCTCGAACAGCGCTTTGATCTCCGGAAAGAGTCTTTCCGTATCCGATCTGTCCTTAAATTTCGCAAGAATGTAATGCTTCATTTTCTTCGACCCCTCGCAATCATTTTTATTGTAACACAAATAAAAGCGCGCCGTACGATTTGCAAGAAAATCTTCTATGCAATCAGCCTTCCGACAGTTCGATTCGGATGTCGCCCGTCCGCGTCTTGATCGAGCAACTTCCGCCCGACGTGCTATTCGGGAGATTAACCGAGCCCGTAGAGGTGTCCGCCGAGAATACCTTTGCGGAAAGAAGGGTCCCCGTAACGTCCCCCGTAGAGGTCTCGACCTCGATCTCCGCGGCGTCGCTCTTGTCAAAAAGGACGTCGCCCGTGCCACTTTTGATCTTGATCTTCTCGGAAGCGATACAATCGGTCAGGGTGAGATCGCCCGTGCTCCCCTCCGAAACAAGATTCTTGCAAGCGATCGCCGTCAAATCCGCTTTTCCCGTTCCGAAGGAGACGGAAAGATCCCCGGCGCAAGCGAAAGACTTCACCGAGATATCGCCTGTGGACACCGTCAGCGCCGCCTCCCCCGCCGAAGCTTCTTCGATCATGATGTCCCCCGTGCTCGCTTTGATCTCATTGCGTCCCGTTACGGAAGCATAACAATATACGTCCCCCGTGCTCACTTTGATCTCGATGGTTTCGAAGGAAAAAGCTCGCGGGACGAGAATGTCACCCGTGCGCGCGGAAACCTTTAAAGAAGCGTACGCCGAAGCAGGGAGATATACGCTCACGGATAGCTCTTTTCCCGTGGAAAACAGAGAGAATCGTTCGAATCCTTTCCTCGTATCCTCTGCGATGATCTTCAACGTTCCGTCCACCACGGAAACACTATGCTTCACGTCCTCTCTTTCTTCGCAAACGACGCTGCAATTTCCGTCTTCCGAGACTCTCAACGTGACGTCGGAGGACTTTGTATCGACCTCGATTTTGTCAAAACTCTCTTCCACGCCGTAAGTATTCGTCTCAGTCTTCTCCACCCCGAAGGCGGAAAGATCATATCCCGAAGCGGCAAAAGCGCAGACAAAGAGCGTGGCGCCTATAATGACCAGCACGATCGCTGTAATGATAAGTCCCTTTTTCATTTCACTCTCTCCTTTTTAATAAACAATCTTTTGATTCCGTACGCGATCTTGCCACAAAGTCGAATCAAACCTTTCGTCACCGCCACACACCCGTAATAAAATAAGATCGCGGCGCCTGCGGAGAAGACGCTTATGCCGAACATCGCAAGCGCGGGAAACAGGTCTCCCCGCAGGAGGGAGAGGACGGCAAGCACAAATCCGCCGAGCGCGCAAGCCCCGAAGGAGAGTTCCACCGCCCAAAGCGAAAGGATCAAAGAAAAGATGACGATATAAAGAGTAAGAACCATCACGCCCGCTGCGACCAAGAGCGGAAACCATATGGGAAATCCCAAGACGATAAGGACGATCTCCCAAGCACGAAGCTCACGCTTGGGCTTCACCCTCTCCTTCACGATCTTCCCGATGGGGGTCTCCGAGACGATCCGCGCGGCGATCTTATCCACCGAACCGACGCCCGCCACCGCTTCTTCTTCCGAAGCGCCTTCCTCAATGCGATCGTCTATCATCTCAGCATAAAAAGCGAGCCTCTCCTCCGCATCCTCTTTCGGCAGTCCCGAAAGAGCCTTCCGAAGGCTGTCCGTAAATTCCCGTTTAGTCATGATGATCCTCCTTCTTCACGAATTGATAAATCGTGACCACTTCTTTCCATTCCGTCTTAAAATCCTCAATACGCCCCACGCCCGCTTGGGTGATATGATAATACTTCCGAAGCCTTCCGTCGTGCTCGGCGGAGCGCACCGTCAGCATTTTCGCCGATTCCAAGCGCTTCAAGATGGTGTATAAGGTGGATTCCGAAAGCTCGACATAGGGTTTCAGATCCTTGATGATCTTATATCCATAGGAATCCCCGTTCTTGATGGCGGCGAGCACGCAGACATCCAAAAGCCCGCGTTTTAACTGAATATCCATACGATACCTCCCGTTACGGAATACATCATATCACGAAGTATTGACCGCGTCAAGCATTTTCATAAAAAAAGCCCTATTCACAAGGAACAAGGCTCTTTTTGATTCCACATCACACATGGATTTTTTTATTTGCGGAATTCATTCAGATTGGCAAGCGCCTCCGCATTATGCTCGGTGATCATCCGCACCTTTTCGCAGTCCGACATACGAGCACAAGCACCGCAGCTATCGTAACCGCCGGAAATGGCGCACCGACGTACGGCGCAAAGCGAATCGCAGTACACCGACTTCACACCGGCACTTCTGCAACCTTCGCAACGTATCATCTCCGGCGTGATCTCCACACCGTTCATTTCAGACCAAGATTTTGCCACTTTGGCGCGCAAGCCATCATCGTTTTGCACTGTGGCGAGACGCGCCTCGCATTTTTCGCAGTCTAACCCGCAATAGGCTATCATATTCATTCCTCTTTTTCCTTCTCAATTACCTTCTTTTGCCAAGACTTTTCCCCGCATTTGGGGCACTTCATATAGCGCGTCCTCCCGAAATGCATCGCCATATTCACGCTTTTATAGCTCGGAACGTACCTATGACCGCACTTGCCGCACTCATAATACCCTGCCACCTGCTCGATCCTCAGCGCAAACATCACGGCTACGATAAACTGCGCAAGCCCGATCCCCACCGGCAGGAAGAAAGTCCAAAGCGGCTTCTCCATCGTCACAAAGATGATGCCGACAGCAAGCATCGCTGCGAAAAAGAAAGCAGATATAAGCGTGAACACCACCTCATAAGTCAGCATCCTTTTATCCGATTTTTCCTTCTCTTTCACCATTTCCAATAAGTGTTTTTCCATTTGTTCGTTGTATTTCTCCATCGAAATCACCTCCCCGCTCAAAAGATCGCTGACCGTTATGCCCAAAATCGCGCATAGTTCAAGCATGACGGAGGCATCCGGTAAAGAAAGACCTCTTTCCCATTTCGAGACGGCGCGATCCGTGATCCCGAGCTTCTCCGCGAGCTGAAACTGCGTCAGATCCTTTTCTTTTCTTTTTTCCGCGATGAATTTCCCGGTTTTTGCTTGATCCATATTCGACCTCCTTGCCGTCATTATATCCTTTCGAAAAAGCGAATACAACAAACCGTCGGTTGAGTGACCGAAAAACCTTTTTAATAATATTTATCCACGCCGCCGTAGCCGATGATCTTTTTATTCTCTCTCGTTTTGGAAATGAAATTTTCAAGACGCTTGCGAAACTCCTCGGGGCGCTTTCTTGCAGCGTCTATATACGCGACGCGTATCCTTTTATAGGATTCCGAAAAAGCTTGATAATGACGCCAAGCCGCTTCGTCCGCCCGAATGGCGGCGAGGATATCTTCCGGAAAACGAAAGGGCTTATGAATGACTTCTTCCAGAGCGTCTCGGATCTTCGGATGAATGAGTCCCTCTTTCTCGAGCAAGATCAGCCTTTCCACATTGGGCTGCGAATAGCCGCTCTCCTTTCTCCGCGGCGTAAAGCGGCGCAACTGATGTTTCTCATCGAGGGTTCCGGCTCTTCCATCGATCCAGCCAAAGCAAAGCGCTTCCTCCACCGCGTCATTATAGGATACGCCTTTCTCCCCCGACGCGATCGAAGGAAAGACGAACCATACCTCTTTTTCTTGCTCAAAATGCGATTCCAGCCATGCCCGCCATTCCGCGCGGTCTGCGGCAAAGAACATCTTTTTCTCCGTCATAGTCACCTCAAAGCCGGGGCTTGCTTACAGTATACATAACCCATAGAAAGTCAGCCAAAACGATACGCGCTAGTCATCCCGACAAACCGGAATTTATCGAGCAACCAGCTTCAAAAATTTAGTATCATTCATCTGCTCGTTT
>CAMOUZ010000055.1 GCA_946626795.1 uncultured Clostridia bacterium | reverse complement strand
GAGCCTCCCGCACCCATGGCGCCGCAAGGCGGTATGGACGGGATGTATTGATCCCTTTTCCTCGGAAAATCGCGCGTTCGCTTCCTTAGGAAGCGGGCGCGCTTTTTCTTTGTCCTTTCTTCTGTATTTCGCGCCTCGTCCTCTCCTGTTTTCCTTCTATTTTTACGTTTTTTTCTCCTTCTTTCGCGGATTATATTTGCATTTCCCTTCTGCATTTCAAAGCTCCTTTGCCCGCTTTCAAGCATAATTTCCCGCGCGGCATCATATCCTTTCTTATGGCGTATTTACAGGATATTCGCAGAAAAATCGGGGAGAAGGAGGGGCTTTTTTCCTTTTCGGAATTACATCTTTTGAATGGAGAGCGTTGCGTGATCGCGGGGCATAAAGGGCTTTTTTCCGTCGCGGAGGATCTCGTCGTCGTGCGACAGCGCGTCGGGCGCGTCGCGGTACGTGGAGAAGGGCTTCGTGTCCTCTCGGCGGACCCGTGCGAGATCGAGCTCTCTGGCAGGATCTTCGCCGTGGAGTATCTCGCGGAATGAAAAACTTCGGTGACGTGACCTTCTTCCTTCGCACGAAGAGGGTGCCCTATCTCTTAAACCGTGCGATGAAGGCGGGGATCTCGGTCTCGGAAGTCAGACTCACCGCGGAGGGGGTGTCTTTCAAGACGTCGAGGAGGCAAAGCGGCGATCTCAGGCGTATCCTCCTCGAAGAGGAGATCGAATATCGAGAACGGGGGAAGAATGCCTTTCGCGCCCTCTTGCGTCGCCCGGTTCTGCTCGCTTCCCTGGCGCTGACGATGGCGGCGATCTCGGTCTTCGGCTCTTTCGTGTGCGGCGTGGAGATCACGGGAAATCATTATGTCAATACCGCCTCCATTCGCGCCGTATTGACGGAGAATAAGGTGGACGGCTTTGTCTATAAAGGGGAGATCGATCTCGAAAAGATCCGCGAGGAGATCGTCGCGCTGGACGGCATATCCTTCGCCTCCGTCTCGGTCAAAGGGAATCGATTATATGTGAATGTGAAAGAGGAGATCCTCTCCCTTTCGCCCGAAGAAGAGAATCTTTCGCCCGTCCTTGCGGAGCGCGCAGGCGTCGTCACGAAGATCGTCGCGGAGAGCGGCACCCCCTTTGTCTCCGTGGGGGACGTCGTGAAGGAAGGAGACGTCCTCATCGCCCCCGTATATGCCTTTACGGAGGGAGAGGCGCCCGCCCCCGCCAAAGGGGAGGTTTATGCGAGCACCGTTTATACGAAAGAGATAGTTTTGCCCTTATTTTCCGTGCAAAACGAGAGAACGGGCGCGGAGACTTCCTGCCGAGAAATATCCCTTTTCGGACGAAAAATTTCGGAGGAAAGCGCCTCGCCTTATCTCTCTTTCGATCTTACGGAAAAAGTGATCTTCGACTGCGGGTTTCTCCGCGTCACGGAAAAAACGTACTTGGAAAAAAGAGAGATCACGGTCTGCCACGACTTTGATCTCGAAGCGCCTGCTTTGCTTGAAAAAGCGCGCGCCGAGCTCCTTGCCGACGTCCCTTTTCATGCGTATGCGACGACAGGCGTCCTCGCCGAGCAAAAAAAGTTGGACAATATGCTATATGTAGTGCTATACTATACGGTAGTGCAGCGGATCGATTCGCTGTTCTTGCCGGACAGCGGCTCGGCAGGGAGGTAGCATTTGGAGAAAGATAATCGTTTGACGCCGGTCCTTCGTCACGTGCTGGTTTTTGCGGCGCATATCGTCCTTGCGACGATCTTGATGACCTTCGTCTTCGCCTTTCGCTCGGTACATGACGTTCGGTTTGATTTCGTCACCCTCTTCACGGCGGGCTTTATGCTTTTCTGTCTCTTTTCCGTGAATTATCTTGTGATGGCGCATTTGGGGCATAGCGACGTCACCTCCGTCATTATGGTGAATATTGCGCTTCTTCTCACCATCGTCGCCTCCTTGCTTTGCATCTTCTTCGGGCAGTTTTATGTGATGCCCATCGCATTCCTTGCTCTTATTATCGGCACGGACGTGGATAAGCACGTCGCCCTTGCTTCCCACTTCACCTGCGTCTCGGCGATCGCCGTTTGCATGGTGCTTTTCTTCTATCAATCGCCGGATTTCACCTTTGCGAGCGTGGCTTTGCAGATTATGACGCTCCTTGTGAATGTCGGGATGGGCTGTTTGCTCATCTTCCTTATCCGGCCGTATTCCTCCCGTCTCCGCGTCCTTATCGTGGCGAGCATCACGGTGCTTTCCTTCGGCGTCGTCGGCTTTGTTTCCGCCGCGACGGTGGGGGCGCATCCCGATGTCATGACGATGGTCACCGTAGGTGTCTCCGTCATTTTGGGCGGCGCGATCAGTCTCTTTGCTTATTTCTGTCTGTCGCCCGTTTTCGAGCGCGTCTTTAATCTGGATACGGGGCTCCGCCTGATGGAGCTCTGCTCTTTCGATCAGCCGCTTTTGAAAGAATTGGAAGAGAAAGCCCCCGGCACGTATAATCACTCTTTGACCGTGGCGAATATCTCGGAGCGCGCGGCGTACGTCATCGGAGAGAACCCCGTTTTGGCGAAGGCGGCGGCTCTTTTCCACGATATCGGCAAGATGGAGAATCCGGAGTTCTTCACGGAGAACCAGACGGACGGCTATAACCCTCACGACGAGCTCATTCCCGAGGCGAGCGTGAAGATGATCACCCGCCATACCGAAGCGGGCGCGAAGCTTCTTGATGAGAAAGGCTTCCCGAAGGAGATCATCTCCGCCGCCCTCCAACATCACGGCGACAGCTCGGTCGGGTATTTTTATCACAAGGCGCAAAATATCACGGAAGGGAGCCTCGAAGAGACGGGATATACTTATCTCGGACCCAAGCCGCAGACCAAGATCAATGCGATCATTATGATCGCGGATATCGCGGAAGCGGCGACGCGTTCCGTGCGTCCCTCCACGCGCGAAGAGCTCGTCGCCCTCGTGGACAAGCTCGTGCAACAGAAGATGAATGAGCGTCAGTTCGACGAGTGTCCCATCACCATCGCCGAGCTCACGAAGGTGAAAGAAGCGGTCGTGAATACGCTTATGGGCGTCCACCACGAGCGCATTGCGTATAATACGCTTGACAAGAAGAAATGATCGATATCCTCGGCGCCTCGAAAGAGGAGAAAGCATTTTTATCGGAGGTTTTGACCTCGGGGCTCGCCATGATGAAGGCTTCCGCGGCGGATCTCGACCTGCGCGTCGTGGGCAGGGATCGCATTCGCGCCTTAAACCGCGAGGAGAGGGAAGTGGACCGCGTGACGGACGTGCTTTCTTTCCCCACTGTCGATCACGTGCGCCTTCCTTTGCGCGCGAAAGATTGCCCGTATGATGTGGATCCCGCGACGGGACGTGTCTATATCGGGAGCATCGTCATCTGCCGCAGCAGAGCGCGCGAACAAGCGCTGGAATACGGACATTCATATGCCCGCGAGCTGGCGTATCTCGCCGTTCACGGGATGTTGCATCTCCTTTCGTTCGATCATATCGAGGAAGAGGAGAGAGCTCGTATGAGGCGGGCGGAGGAAAAGATCCTTTCCGCGCTCGACGTTAGGAGGTAATATGCTGGAAGAGACATTGGATCGGTTGATCGACGCCGCCACCGAAGCGATCGGGAATTCTTATTCCCCTTATTCTTCTTTCCCCGTAGGGGCGGCGGTCCTTACGGACAGCGGCAGGATTTACAGCGGCACGAATATCGAGAATGCGAGCTACGGCGCCACGGTCTGCGCGGAGCGCGTGGCGATCTTTAAGGCGGTCTCGGACGGCGAGACCCATATCAACGCCGTCGCCATTTATACAAACGCGGCGAACCTCGCTTTTCCCTGCGGAATGTGCCTGCAAGTGATGTCGGAATTCTGCGAAGATATCCCCATCATCCTCGCAAGCGATAATCTCGTCCGCATTTATCAGCTCTCCGAGCTGCTCCCTCATCGTTTCGGCGACAGCGAATAATCACAGCAAGAAGGTTTTACAGATGAAATCGGGTTTTTTAGCGATCGTAGGCTTGCCCAACGCGGGCAAATCCACCCTTATCAACGCCCTCGTGGGGGAGAAAGTCTCCATTGTCAGTTGGCGTCCGCAGACCACGCGTGACAAGATCATCGGCGTGATGCACGGGGAGGATTTTCAGGCGGTCTTCATCGACACGCCGGGGATCCATAAGGGCAAGGACAAGCTCTCCGCTTATATGGAAGAAGAGGTCTCCTCCGCCAAGAATGCGTCGGACGGCACCCTCTATGTCCTCGATGGCTCGAAGCCCCTTGAAAAAGACACTTTGGCTTTCATCGAGTCCCTTGCGAAGGGAGCGCCCACCGTCGTGGTCATCAATAAAATGGACATCGCGGATAAGGCGGTCGCCATGGCGTCCGCGAGCAGGCTTTCTCGCTTGAAAAATATCGAAGTCGTGCCCATTTCCGCCCAAACGAAAGAGAATCTCCCCGAACTCATCAAGGTGATTCGCTCCCTTTTGAAGGACGACGTCGCCTATTATCCCGAGGATATGTATACGGATAAGCCTCTCCGCTTTATGGCGGCGGAGATCATTCGTGAGAAAGCCTTGAAATTCCTCCTCGCGGAGATCCCCCACGGCATCGGCGTGGAGATGAAAAAGTTCGAGACGGGGGAGGACGGCGTCACGCGCATCGAAGCGGACGTCATCTGTGAGAAAGACACGCATAAGCCGATCATCATCGGCAAGGGCGGAGAGACCTTGAAGAAGATCTCGGTCGCCGCGCGTCGCGAGCTCGAAAACCTTGTGGATGGGCAGGTGTATCTGCGCCTTTTCGTGAAGGTGAAGAGCGGTTGGAAGGATAATGCCGCCGTGCTTACCACGCTGGGATATACCAAGAAAGATTGAGTGTAAAACCCCTCTTTTTCGTCCATACTGCCTTATAGGAGGCGAATATGGAAAAAAGAGAAAGAAACGAAGCCTTGTGGGATCTTTTCGTGAAGACGGGACTGCCCGAGGCGTATAGCTTATATAAGTCCGAGGAGAGAAGCATTGACGGAAGAAGTGAAGACGCGGGGAATATGCCTTCGCGCGGTCGATTACAGGGAGAATGATCGCATCATCACGCTCTTGACCGATAGTTACGGCAAGATCGCCGTGCGAGCGCGCGGCGTCACTTCTCCAAAATCGAAATTACGCCATGCTGCGACCCCTTTCGCCTTTGGCGAATACATACTCACGGTTAAGGGCGGCTTTTATACGCTGAAAACCTATGATTATTCGGATTCTTTTCCGACTTTGTCCGAAAATATAGTGCGTTATTATTGTGGGGCGGCGGCTCTCGAAACGGTGGATAAGATCGACGAGGGGGATGTGCCGGAAGTGGAGGCGTTCACCCGTCTTTTGCGCCTTTTGTCAGAGCTTTGTTACGGCGGCGGCAAAGAGGGCGATCTGATCCTTTATGTCCTCGACATTTTGCGCATCTACGGCTATGCCGTATCCTTTGGCGAGTATAAGGAAGGGAACGACGCGAAATACTATGCTTTCGATCTCGAAGAGGGCGGCTTCGTCGCCTCGCCTCGCCAAGGCGGTTATGCCGTGCGTCTGACGGCGGACGCGGCGCGTCTTTTTCTCGCTTATTTGAAAGGGGAGTCCCCGAGTGCTCCTTCGCCGTATTCCGTGGCGGAGATCCTCTCGCTGCTTTCCCTTTACGTCCGCACGAAAACGGGCAAAAATCTTCATTCGTTTTTCGAGCTTTCCTGTCTTTTGAAAGGGGAAACCCCGCAGTGAAAATACGCCCGTTCCGGCAGGGGAACGTTTTCTTCTTTTGATCGCATAATTCTGTCGAATCAAGTTATTTTCCCGTCGTCGCTTTTTTTGTGATTTTCGCCGAAAGAGAGCCTCTTTTCCGTCTTGATTTCGCGTGCCTTTTCGCCCCCTTGAAAAGGGGTGCGAGAGAAAAAATCCGAGGCTTTTTTCGTAAAACTCTTGCCAATGCGCGGAGAAAAGTTTTATCATAGAGATACCATTACTTTAATTTCGATTTTTTTAGGAGGATTTCACATGAAAAAATACGTCTATCTTTTCACCGAAGGCGACGCAACCATGCGTGAATTGCTCGGCGGTAAAGGCGCGAACCTTGCCGAGATGACCAAAATCGGTCTTCCCGTGCCCCAAGGTTTCACAATCTCCACCGAAGCTTGTACGCAGTATTATGAAGACGGCAGAATGATCAACGACGATATTATGGCGGAGATCATGGCGAACGTCGCGAAGATGGAAGAGATCAACGGCAAAAAATTCGGCGACCTCAAAAATCCGCTCCTCGTTTCCGTTCGTTCCGGCGCGAGAGCTTCCATGCCCGGCATGATGGACACGATCCTGAATCTCGGCTTGAATGACAAGGTCGTCGCCGCGATGATCGCGGGCAACCCCGATCCCAAGTTCGAGCGCTTTGTTTATGACTCGTACAGAAGGTTCATCCAGATGTTCTCGGACGTCGTTATGGAAGTGGGCAAGAAGTATTTCGAGGAGCTCATTGATAAGATGAAGGCGGAGAAGGGAGTCACCTATGACATCGACCTCACCGCAGCGGACCTCAAAGAGCTCGCGTATCAGTTCAAGGCCGAGTATAAGAAGCAGCTCGGCAAGGATTTCCCCGACGATCCCATCGAGCAGCTCAATGCGGCGATCCGCGCGGTCTTCCGCAGCTGGGACAACCCCCGTGCGAATGTTTATCGTATGGATCACGACATTCCTTATAGCTGGGGCACGGCGGTCAACGTCATGCCGATGGTCTTCGGAAACCTCAATAATAATTCCGGTACGGGCGTCGCTTTCACGCGTAACCCCGCCACAGGCGAGAAGAAGCTCATGGGCGAGTTCCTCATCAATGCGCAGGGCGAGGACGTTGTTGCCGGCGTGCGTACCCCGATGCCCATCTCCGAGATGGAAGAGAAGTTCCCCGAAGCGTATAAGCAGTTCGTTAAGGTCTGCGACCAGCTCGAAGATCATTACAGAGATATGCAGGATATGGAGTTCACCGTCGAGAACGGCAAGCTCTATATGCTCCAGTGCCGCAACGGTAAGCGCACGGCTTCCGCGGCGATCAAGATCGCTTGCGACCTCATCGACGAAGGCATGATCACCGAGCAGGAGGCTCTCCTCCAAATCGACGCGAAGACGCTCGATATGCTCCTCCATCCCACGTTCGACGCGGCGGCTTTGAAGGCGGCTGACAAGGCGAACGTCGTCGGCACGGGTATCCCCGCGT
>CAMOUZ010000054.1 GCA_946626795.1 uncultured Clostridia bacterium | reverse complement strand
CGAAACTTATGGATTATATCTCGCACGGCTACGAGACCCTTGTCTACGTGTCGGCGGATTTCTATGACGCTTATTCGGAGTACATTCCGAAGGAGAGTTCCGGACCGTACATTCCGTCGCAATATGTCACTTCCCTTCGTATGGAAAGCACGCCTTCCACGAATGGGATCGAAGAATGGGACGGCTCGAGTTTTTATACGGAAAATACCCTTGAGAAATATGCGGGGAGTTTTGTTTTTAAGAATTTGGACGGCTCGGTGAAGACAGATACTTCCTTTAATGAAGACGAGATCTACATCTCGGAGAATCGATATTATGATATGTTACGGAATGCGGTTTGGCAGTATGATCTGAACGTGAGATATGACCCTGACGCATTGACGGAGATCGGGTATTCCGAAGACGAAACCGAATATTGGATCGCGAGAAACAATATTTATAACGGTAACAGCCATATTAAAACTGTTTTTGAGTATATCGAAAAATGGTACGCTAAGCTTGCCTACAAAGACTATCTCTACAACGCAGGACAGATGATCTATTGGGACGTTTATAATAAAGAAAGCAAGACGGCGGCAGAGGAGAGCTTCCTTGCTTCTTACGACGCCATCAATGCGTATGCGAATAAGTCTAAGGACGATGTGGTGGCGGCGCCTACCGCAGCGCAATGGAATGCGCTTGAAAGCTATATAAATGCGAGGTTCGCTTCCGAAGATGCGCAGCGCCGCTACGGAATTTTGCTCGAGAAAGCTCTCGGTCGATTCGGTTCCGATTCTTTCGCAGGGAAAGAGGACGAAATGAATCCGTGGGATATCGTGAACGGATTAAAGAATAACGATTATTCGGCGGATGATTTCGCCGCGTTGAAGACGAAGATCGATACGTACTTCACAGGATTCGGACTTACGGCGGACCCCGCGACATTCTTCACTTTCGATTCGTCGAAGTTGGTGCAATATATTTATTATTGCGATAAGGCGAGCGAGCACGGCAAGCTCAAAGTCGTGGGCTACATCGAGAATATGACGAACGCGGAGTACTGTGTGAAAGAGTCCTTCCTCACCGCGCATGGCGTGATCAATAAAGACGAGAACGAATATTCTTGGTATAGCGCGGAGACGACGGATTACGTGATGCCCGCGGGCGCGAAGTATAATAAAGCCATCTCTCTCACGAATAATTCCATCGAGCAGATCGCCGTGGCGAATGCGGAGGACGGCGCTGTCTTCTATCGAATCGACAATAACGTGATGGAGAGCTTGGATTATTTCCTGAACCTCATAGAGATGCTGGAGAAAATCTTCCTTTACGTCGGCTTGGGCGTTGGACTCATCGCGGCGCTCTTCCTCTTAAACTTCATCTCGGTGTCCATCTCCGCGAAGAGAAAGGACATCGGCATTCTGCGCGCCGTGGGTGCGAGAGGTTCGGACGTCTTCAAGATCTTCTATGCGGAAGCCTTCATCATCGCCATCATCTGCTTCTTGATCGCTTGCGTGGGATCCTTCTTCGTCTGCTTCTTCTTAAATCGTTCCATCTCGGAAGTCTTGAATATGCAAGTCTTGCATTTCGGACCGATCAACGGCGCTTTGATCCTCGGCATCTCCATCGTGATCTCCCTCATCGCCACCTTCTTCCCCGTGTATTTCGCGGCGAAGAAATCGCCTGTGGAGTCCATAAGGGCGCTGTAAGCATTGCGGCAAGCGCCGTAATGCGGTGGGCAAGAGCCTGATTGAATTGCGCTCCGCGCATGAATTGACCGCGTGATGCGGTCATGAATTCTCGCGACGAAAAGCGTCGCTTCGTGAATAGACGGCACAGCCGTCATTGCGGATAAAGATATTCATTTGCAGATAAGCCGTCTCTTTCTTTTGGAAGAGGCGGCGTTTTTATTCCGCAAGATAAGCGGTGAGTCCCGCTTCGATCTCGCTTGCGAGGCGCAGCCGATAAGAGGCGTCGGTGATGAGCGCTTCGTCGATGGGGTTGGAGAGGAAGCCGCATTCGATGATGATGGAAGGCGCGTCGGTGCATTGCGCGATGTAATAGTCCCCGCGAATGGGCTCGAAGCCCCGTCCCAAGGTGGGGACGTTCATTTTATCGTTGAGATGTTTTTGCATCGCCGTCGCGAGTGCTTCCGAAGCGTCCGTACTGTAAAAGACCTGTATGCCGCGCCGCGAAGCGTCCTCGTATTTATTGAGGTGGAGGCTGATGACTGCGGCGGGATCCGCTCTCTCGATGACGGCTTTTCTTGCCTGCATATCGGCGTCTTTATCGAAGGCGCCCTCCGCCGTCGAGTCTTCGGTGAGCCTTGTTTGCACGGCTTTATAACCCGCGGAGGAGAGGATGTCTCCGAGGACGAGTGCCGTTTTGAGATTCAGATCGCTTTCCTTTACGCCCGTTTTTACGCCCATGACCCCGGGGTCGTCGCCGCCGTGTCCCGCGTCCAGCACCACGACGGTCCGAGGCTTCTCGGAGAATGCCGTCGTGTCTTTTCGTCCTCGTCCCGCGATGACGAAAGCGGGCGTCAATGCGCTCACCAGCACCACCGCCGCGAGTACGTATACGATCGTAGTCAGTTTTACCGTCTTGAACATCTTTTCCTCCTTCCGACAAACCTTGCGTTTATGCGACAAAAAATGCAAAATTGCATAAGCAGTCCACTTATCCACAGAGTTATCCACAGACAAAGAACCTTATGCACAGTTATATGGATATGCGAGAGGGAAAGGGGATATGATTGCGAAATGCCGACAATAAAAGCCGAGCCGCAGACAAAAAATAGCATCTATAAAAAATATGCCACACTCGAAGCGAGACATAAATAAGAGAATTCAAAAGATATGCTTTAATCGGAATGAGAAAGGTGATCCGACAAAATCTATTACGCACTCGGAGAGCGGTGAAAAGAAGAGCGCAAAAGCAAAATCAAACGAGAGAGGAGAAAGGTGCTGAGACAAACGCTCCGCGAGCAAGCGGGCAGGCGCATACTAACGGTATGTAACTGCTCGGGCGCGAAGCGGTAGAGCAGAATCAGCGTCTTTATGCTTTCTCGTTTATTTTAATATTCGGCGTTTTTAACAGTGCGCGGGAAGGGCAAGACATCGCGGATATTCGCGATCCCCGTCACGTACATCACCAGCCTTTCGAACCCGATGCCGAAGCCGCTGTGTTTCGTGCCGCCGTAGATGCGGAGATTACGATACCACCAATAATCTTCTTTTTTCAGCCCGAGCTCCTCCATTCTGCGATCCAAAAGGTCGAGACGTTCTTCTCTCTGACTGCCGCCGACCAGCTCGCCGATGCCCGGGACGAGGAGATCCATCGCCGCCACGGTCTTGCCGTCGTCATTCATGCGCATATAGAATGCCTTGATGTCCTTGGGATAGTCGGTGAGGAAGATGGGGCGCTTGAAATGCTTCTCGGTGAGATATCTTTCGTGCTCGGACTGTAAGTCGCAGCCCCAGTACACGGGATAATCGAATTTTTCGCCGCAGTTTTGCAAAATCTCGATCGCCTGCGTGTACTTGACCTCTTTAAATTTGAGGTCGAGCATCTTATTCAGACGGTTTAAAAGATCCTTGTCCACGAATTTATTCAAAAACTCGATGTCCTGCGCGCAGCGCTCCAAGGTGTAACGCACGGAGAATTTGAGAAGATCCTCCACGAGCGCCATATTGTCTTTGAGATCCGCGAAAGCGATCTCCGGTTCGATCATCCAGAACTCCGCCGCGTGACGGGAGGTGTTGCTGTTCTCGGCGCGGAAGGTGGGACCGAAGGTGTAGACATTGCTGAACGCCATGCAGAAAGTCTCCACGTTAAGCTGTCCGGAGACGGTGAGATTCGCCCTCTTGCCGAAGAAGTCTTTGGTGTAATCGATCTCGCCCTTGTCGTCCAAGGGAAGATTCTTCATGTCCAGCGTGGTGATCTGGAACATCTCGCCCGCGCCCTCGGCGTCGCTCGTCGTGACGATGGGGGTATGGACGTAGATAAAGCCGTGATCCGCAAAATAACGGTGGATCGCCTGCGCGAGCACGCTGCGAATGCGGAAGACCGCGTTGAAGGTATTCGTGCGGGGGCGCAGATAGGCTTGCTCACGGAGATATTCCAAGGAAGCCGCTTTCTTTTGGATGGGGAAATCCGGCGTGGAAGCGCCCTCGATGACGATCTCCGTCGCGAGGAGCTCGAAAGGCTGCTTGGCTTCGGGCGTGAGGACGAAAGAGCCTTTCACGCGAAGCGCCGCGCCGACGTTTTGCTTGACTACTTCATCGAAATTCGGGAGGTTCTCTTTCTCCGCCACGACTTGCAGCTTATTGAAGCAAGTGCCGTCCGAGAGCTCGATGAATTTATCATTACGAATGGTCTTGATCCAGCCGCAGACGAGGATCTCCTCGCCCGAAGCGGGCGTATTGAAATATAAATCCTTGATATAAGTGCGTTTCATAGTGATTTACCTCGAAATAATCATAGCACATTCCCCGCGGGAAGGAAAGGGAATTTTATCCGTTTTCTCGCCGCGCGCCCGATCCCGTCGCCTCGGCTTGCCTCTTTCGCCGTAGGCGCGTCTTCTTCTCGATCGGCGGTTTGTTGACAAGGGAAGGGCGGCGGTTTATAATAAGGACAGCAAAAACGGAGGTAGGGGCGATGCTTGAAATCAAGAACCTTACGAAAAAATACGGAAATAAAATCGCGGTCTCGGGACTATCCATGGAAGTGCGCGGCGGAGAGCTTTGCGCCTTTATCGGGCATAACGGCGCGGGCAAAACCACGACCCTGAAATGCGTGGCGGGGATCCTCGGCTTCGAGGAAGGGGAGATCCGCGTTGGCGGCGTGTCCGTGACGGAAGATCCCATTCTGACCAAGAAAAAGCTCGCCTATATCCCCGACAATCCCGATATCTATGACTTTATGACCGGGAGCCAATATCTGAATTTCATCGCGGATATCTTCGGCGTGGAGGAAGAAGTGAGACGGGAGAAGATCCGTTATTATGCTTCCGCGCTCGAACTTTCCGAGGAGGAGATCGCGATGCAGATCGGCTCGTATTCGCATGGAATGAAGCAGAAGCTCGTCATCATTTCCGCGCTTTTGCATTCTCCCGAGCTCATCATCCTCGACGAGCCCTTCGTGGGGCTGGACCCCAAGGCGAGCCACGCCTTGAAGGACATTATGCGCGATTTCTGCCGAGCGGGCGGCGCCATTCTCTTCTCCACACATATTCTCGAAGTGGCGGAGCGCCTCTGTGATAAAGTGGCGATCATTAAAGAAGGAAAGCTCGTCACCTGCGGAAGCATGGATGAGGTCAAAGGGGACGCGTCTCTCGAAGAGATCTTCCTCGATTTGGAGGCGGAATGATGCTGAAAGCGCTTTTTCGGAAACAATTCGCCGAGCTTACGGCGCAGTTCTTCCGCAATCGGCGGACGGGGCAACCGCGGACGCGCGCGGGCGGTTATGGGTTCCTCGCGTTGATTGCGGTCATCTTCCTCGCGATGGGAGCTTCCTTTTATTTCCTCGCGCAGGGAGTCTTCCTTGCGGTGCCGGAGGAGATGTCTTTTCTCTATTATTTCGTGATCGGGCTCATCGCCATCGCGATCGGGCTTTTGGGCAGCGTCTTCAATGCCTATGCGACGATCTATAACGCGAAGGACAATGAGCTTCTGCTCTCGATGCCCGTCCCGCCGAAGTACATCGTCTTCGTGCGCGTCGTGGCGCTTTCCGCGATGAGCGCGCTGTATGAGGCGGTGATCCTCGTGCCCGCTTTCCTCGTGCGGGTGATCTTCCGAGCCGTCACTCCCATCGTGGTGGTGAATTATATCCTGCTCTTTATCTTCGTGACCCTTTTCGTCGTGACCTTGACCCTCGCTTTGGCTTTTGTGGTGGCGGCGATCGCGCGCAAGGTGAAGCGCAAGAGTCTCGTGACCGTCGTGACCTCCATCGCCCTCCTTGTCCTGTATTATTATCTTTATTTCAAGGCGCAGAACGCGATGTCGGCGCTCATGACGATGACGGAAGTTCCGAAAGGGATCCGCACTTGGCTTTTCCTCTTCTACTATATGGGGCTTGCCGCGGAGGGGGACGCCGGCGCGATGGCGATCTTTGCGGGGGCGACGACCTTGCTTTTTATCGTCGCCTATATTTTGCTTTCCGTCTTTTTCCGTCGTTTCACCACGGCGCGTCGGTCGGCGAGCGTGAAAGGGAAGGTGGGCGACGTTCGCGCCGCTCGTCCCGGGACGGCGCTCTTTAAGCGAGAGATGAAGAAATTCCTCGCCACGCCGATGTATATCCTGAATTGCGGTCTCGGCACGCTGATGATGTTGCTCGCGGGCGTACTCGTCTTTGTAAAAGCGGAGATGCTCTTCGCCGTAAAGGATGCGATCATCTCGGTCTTCCCGAAGATGGACGGCGGCGTCTTCGCGCTTGTGATGGTGCTTCTCATCGCTTCGATGAATTATCTCACCGCGCCCTCCGTATCTTTGGAAGGAAAGAGGATATGGGTGATCCGTTCCCTTCCCGTCTCCACGAAGGAAATTTTCAAAGCGAAGATAGAGCTCCATCTCTCTTTGACCTTGCTCCCCGCTTGGTTCCTCACGGCGGCGATGATCTATGCCTTCCGTCCGAGCGTGCTTTCTTCGATCCTGATGTTCTTCGCCGTTACGGCGTACGTGCTTTTGGCGGCGGAATTCGGCTTGACCTTGAACCTTTTGAAACCCTTCTTGGATTGGAAGAATGAGACCGTCGCTTTGAAAACGGGTCCCTCCGTTCTGATCTCGGTCTTCGGTCTCTTCCTCTTCGTCCTCGGGCTCGGCGTGCTTTTCCTGCCGGTTTCCGCGGTGCTTGCGGATGGATATTATATCTTGATCCTCTTCGTCCTTTTCGTGCTCGGGGACGCTCTTCTTATGCGCTGGCTCGGGCGCGGGGGCGTGCGTCGTTTCGAGGCGCTGAGTTAGCAAGACGACAGGTGCGGATCCGTTTTTCGGAGCCTCGATCCGAAGCTTCCTTTTTGAGACGCGTTTACCTCGGCGACGCTGGCAAAATGTAACAACGGCAAAATAGTTGACAAACTACTCGACTTTTGATAGAATAGGGTCGTGGAATGGAAGGAAATCGCATGATATCGACTGTTCTTTTAGGTTGTTCGGCGGCGCTTTTAAGCGTGATCGCCATCATACTCGGGACGTACGTGTTGCGTCTCCGCCGCGAGAATAAGTCCAAGCGTTTGAGTTTGGGCGGCGTATTCTTGGCGCTCGGATTTTTGCCGATGGCGCTCGTCATGGTCGCGGATCTTAAAAGGGGAGGCCTTCCCATCTTCACTTATTTTTCTTATTTCC
>CAMOUZ010000053.1 GCA_946626795.1 uncultured Clostridia bacterium | reverse complement strand
GCTGCCGAACTCTCGAAACTCGGCTATCCGATATACTTGCATGAGGATGACGCCGAGCTTTTGAACGGAAGGGGAAATTTGGCATTGGCTTTCGGGCTGTCCCTCGAAAAAATTGAAAAATATCGTACTTTTACAGGGGAGCGAAGTATCGTTGATCTTGACCCCTTTATCCTGGAAGTGGTCCATACGCCCGGGCATACGGCGGGAAGCGTTTGTTATTTGATCGAAGGCGATCTTTTCAGCGGTGATACGCTCTTTGCCGATTCTTACGGGAGAACGGATCTGCCGACGGGAGACGAGCAAGACTTGATCTGTTCCATTGCAAACGAGCTTTTCGAATTGCCACCGGAAACTCTCGTTTACGCGGGGCATTCAAGGCATACGGGCGGGAAATATGAGGCGCAGCCCGATACCACGATAGGAGAAGAGCGGATTTGCAATCCGATATTGGAGCTGATATGAATCTGAAAGTCGTGACGAATTCGGAGAATTTTCGCAATGAACTTGAAGACGTCGTGCGCGCTTTTGAGCCCTACGTTTCTTTGCGGGACGAGGGAGACGCACTCGTGGCGAACGTTTATGTTTGCGAGAAAAAGAGCATTGAAACAGAGATAAAAATGAAGGATTTTCCGACGATTTCGCGAAAATACAAGGTTGATCCGAATTGGAACGCATTGCTCCTCAAACGAAATTTAAAGCGTTATTTAAAGCGAGATTTTTATGACTTCGTTTCCAATCTGACAAAAAAGAATCTTGCCTATGGATCCTTGACGGGGATCCGTCCGACGAAACTGTATTACGAACTCCTTTCCGAGGGTAAAGACGCGCATAAAGAGCTTACGGAGTATTTCCGCGTTTCGGAAGGGAAAGCAAAGCTTCTCGACGACATCATTCAAGCGCAAAAGGGGATCTATCTCGAAGAAACGGGGAAAACGGACTTTTTCGTAAACGTGCCTTTTTGTCCGAGCCGCTGCCATTATTGCAGCTTTATTTCAGAGGTCATAAATCCCAAAAACAATAGGTTGCCCGCCTATGCGGACGCGCTTTGTCGCGATATCGCCGCAGTAAGTTTGAATAAGGAGAGACGGGCGATTTATGTCGGGGGAGGCACCCCAACCTCCCTCCCGCCGGAACTTTTGTCGAAGGTACTTCGCGCCATAGGCGCGCAAGGAGAGGAGTTTACCGTCGAGGCGGGACGTCCCGAGACGCTTACGGAAGAGAAGATCGCCGTGATGAAAGAATGCAATGTTACAAGGATTTCCGTAAATCCGCAGTCTTTTAAACAAGAGACTTTGGATCTCATCGGGAGACGGCATACCGTTAAAGACATTTTCCGTGCTTACGATCTCGTCCGCAAATGCGGCAATTTCGATGTCAATATGGATTTTATCACGATGCTCCCCGAGGAAACGTTTGAAGATTTCAAGCATTCCGTCGATACTGCGATCGCTCTTGGCCCCGAGAATATTACGGTGCATTCCCTTTCCATTAAGCGGGGTAGCGTTTTTGCGGAAAACAATTATGATAATTTCAGCGACAAGCTCTCACTTGAAATGTCCGACTACGCTTTCAACGTGCTTGAAAAGGCAGGCTACCGACCATACTATATGTATCGGCAGAAGAATACGAGCGGGCGATTGGAGAATATCGGATATGCGCTTCCCGGAAAAGAATGCAAGTATAATATCGACATTATGGAAGAGACGCACGATATCTATGCTTCGGGCGCAGGCGCAATTTCAAAACGCCTTTTCGGAGATGGTTTGATCAAGCGTTTTGCCGAAGTGAAAGACATAAAAGGATATTTGGAACGCATCGACGAGATGATCGAGAAAAAAATCGCGTTTTTCGCGGAGTAAACACTTTACTTATCTTATTCTTTGATGTTATATTATATATAACTACCGAGCGCGCGGTTTGACAGGTCGCTTACGTCATACGGGGCATTCGGCGAATCAATACTATCCAACGGAGGTTATATTTATGGATAAAAGCGAAATCATAGCAAAGTATGCAAGAAGCGAAGGCGATACCGGCTCTCCCGAAGTCCAAATCGCTCTTCTCACCGCGAGGATCGAAGCATTGAATGCGCACCTCGCCATTCACAAGAAGGACAATCACGGTCGCCGTGGCTTGCTCCAAATGGTCAGCACGAGGAAGAAGCTCCTCAATTATCTCAAAAATACCGATATCAATCGTTACAGAGAGCTTATCGCAGCGTTGGGTCTCAGGAAGTAACGAACGTTCGGAAAGTAAGAGCGGGGAGACCTGCTCTTATTTGCAAAACGCGGCGGAAGCGACGTCGTCGCATTGATACAGAAAAACAGAGCGCTTCCAGAGACGGTTTCGCTCTTTAATGGAGGTTATAATGGAAAGAAAGATTTACAAGACACAAATCGGTGGCAGAGAAGTATCCGTCGAAGTGGGTGCTTACTGTGAACAAGCTAATGGATCCTGCCTCGTCAGATGCGGCGACACCGCCGTTCTTACGAACGTGACGATGGCTGCCGCCCCCCGTGACGGCATCGATTTCTTCCCCTTGGGCGTTGATTTCGAGGAGAAGATGTACGCTGTGGGTAAGATCCCCGGCGGTTTTAAGAAGAGAGAAGGTCGTCCGTCCGACAAGGCGATCCTTGTGAGCCGTCTTATCGACAGGCCCATTCGTCCGCTTTTCCCGAAGGGACTTTTCAATGACGTGGCTGTCGTCTGTACGGAGATGAGCGTTGATACCGATATCCCGCCCGAGGTCTATGCGATGCTCGGCAGCTCGATCGCGCTCTCCATCTCCGACATTCCTTGGGGCGGCCCGACCGGCTCCGTGGTGGTCGGCTATGTGGATGGAAAATATGTCATTAACCCGAATTCCGAGGAGAGAGAGAAGAGCCGTTTGCATCTCTCCCTGTCCGGCACGAAGGACGCGATCATGATGGTCGAAGCGGGCGCAAGTGAGATCACGGAAGAAGAGATGCTCGGCGCGATCCTTTTCGGTCACGAAGAGATCAAAAAGATCGTTGCATTCATCGAGAGCATCGCCGCCGACTGCGGAAAGCCCAAGACCACGAAAGTGGATATGTACAAAGTCCCCGAGGAGATCTCCGCCGCTGTGCGCGAGTACGCTTCCGAGAAGATGGACGCCGTACTTTCTCATTTCGATAGATATGAGAGACAAGCTGTGGAAGACGAGCTCGATAAGGAAGTGCAAGAGCATTTCGCCGAGATTTTCCCGAATTGCAAGAGAGAAGTCTTCGACGCGATGTACGCTTTGAAGAAGGAGAAAGTTCGCGCGAAGATCATCAACGAGGGCGTTCGTCCTGACGGCAGAACCCTCAAAGAGATTCGTCCCATCTGGTGTGAAGTCGGCGTTATGCCGCGCGTGCATGGCACGGGCGTTTTCACCCGTGGCTCCACGCAGGCGCTCACGACTTGTACCCTCGGCACGATCAGCGAGGCGCAGAAGCTCGAGAGTTTGGACGATGATGTCTTCAAGAGATATATGCATCATTATAATATGCCCCCGTACAGCACCGGTGAGGCAAAGCAGCTCAAAAGCCCCGGCAGACGTGAGATCGGACACGGCGCTCTTGCGGAGAGAGCTTTGGAGCCCGTGCTTCCCAGCGAGCAGGATTTCCCCTATGCGATCCGTACCGTTTCCGAGATTTTGAGTTCAAACGGTTCCACGTCGCAGGCGAGTATCTGCGGCAGCACCCTCGCGCTTATGGATGCGGGCGTGCCCATCAAGGCGCCTGTTGCGGGTATCGCGATGGGACTTATCAAGGACGTTCAGAGCGGTAAGGTCGCGGTAATGAGCGACATCCAAGGCTTGGAGGACTTCCTTGGCGATATGGATTTCAAGGTGGCGGGTACCAGCGAAGGCATCACCGCGATTCAGATGGATATCAAGATCAAGGGTATCGACGAGCAGATTCTTCGTACTGCGCTTGCGCAAGCGAAAGAAGGCAGAGCCTTCATCCTCGGCAAGATGCTTGCCGTGCTCCCCGCGCCGCGTAAGGAACTCTCCAAGTACGCTCCCAAGATCATTTCCTTCTCCATTGATCCCGATAAGGTACGTGAAGTCATCGGCAGCGGCGGCAAGACCATCAATAAGATCATCGAAGAGACCGGCGTCAAGATCGATATCAGCGATGATAATGTCGTCTTCATCGCCAGCCCGGACAGCGCCAGCGCAGACAAGGCGAAGAAGATCATCGACGCCATCTGCAAGGATCCCGAGAAGGGCGACGTCTATGAAGGCAGAGTCGCGCGTATCATTCCCATTGGCGCTTTCGTCGAGCTGGCTCCCGGCAAGGACGGCATGATCCATATCAGCAAGCTTTCCGGCGAGCGCGTGGAGAAAGTGGAGGACGTCGTGAATATCGGCGATCTCGTTCGCGTGAAGGTCATCAAGATCGATGAAAAGAAGAGAGTGGACCTCCGTTTGATGGAGATCCTCGAAAAGGCGTAAGCTTCGAAAGAACATCAAAAGTCGGTAAGCAGGTTGACTGCTTGCCGACTTTTATTTTATAATTTCAAATATGAACAATAGTCGCGGGAAAAAGTCCAAGAAAGGCTTTTTGGCGGAAAAACGATTTAATATAGATGCTTTTATGCAGCCGGAAAGGGGATATGCACCGGTGTATTCTTGGATGTGGAATGACAAACTTTCGCACGAAGAGACTGATCGACAGCTTGAAGAGATGCTTCGGCTTGGAATCAAGCGTTTTTATGTTCTTCCGATCCCAAAAGGTTTTCGACCCACCTCTTTGCCGTCGAGGCTTTCTCCCGATTATTTAACGCAAGAGTACTTGGAAGAATATCGTTATGCCGTACAGCGTGCCGCAGAGCTCGATATGGAGGTCTGGCTTTATGACGAGGGCGGATGGCCGAGCGGCAGTGCTTGCGGAAAAGTCCTCGCCGAAAGTGATGACTATGGAAAAGAATTTATTCGTATGTCTAGGCGCGTATGCGGGCAAGGTGAAACGTATTTCCCCCTTGAAAACGTCGTGGCGTCGTTTGCGGAAGGACGGAAGATCGAGGCGGGGGAGCGTTTTGGTGCCGAAACGAATGTCGATGAGTATGTTCTCGTAAAAGTTCCTTGGCAAGGGACCTCCGAGATTCCCGACGTAACAAAAAAGGACGCGGTTAAATCCTTCTTACGCATTACGCACGATGCGTACGCGTCTGTATTGAAAGAGCACTTGTCCGACACCGTAACGGCGGTCTTTACGGATGAGCCCACGGGGCCGAGGCCTTTTCCTTATCGAAAAGAACTTGCAGATGTATTTTTGCAAGAATATAAAACGGATATTAAGGATTATTTCCCTTATCTATTCGGCGCGACTCCTATGACCGAAAAAGCGACGGAAGTCGTGATCGATTGGTATGATTTTTGCAGTCGATATTTCTGTCGGAACTTTTTAGGCGAAGAAGGGGAGTGGGCAAGGAATCGCGGACTCGTATTTCTCGGGCATATGGATAAAGATGACGAACCGTCTGGTTCGCTCCGCGGCGGAAGTTATCAAATCCTTCGCGCATTGCGTTGCCTTGACGTCCCGGGCGTGGACGCAATTCATCGTCAGATCTATCCCGACAAGGAAAAAGTGGAAAAGACGCAGGGATTCCGAAAAAACGGAAAATTCAACGTGGAAAAAGCAAATCGCTTTTTCCCGCGTTATGCATCCTCTGCCGCCGCGCAGATCGGAAAACGCCACGCTTTGACGGAGTCTTTTGCGGTGTACGGAAACGCTTTGACCTTTGAAGAGATGCGGTATGTTTTGAATTTTCAAGCGATACGCGGGATCAACGTCTATAATTTGATGTTGCTTTCGTACGGAAAAAGCGGTTTTCTGCGCGCGGGCGAGCAACCTCATTTTGCTAAGACGCACGCCGCTTTCGCCGAGCTTCCGACGTTCAATCGTTATGCGGAAAGATTGTCCTATCTTGCTTCGCTGGGAGAGCGCGTTGCCGATGTCGCATTGTATTATCCGATACGAGATTCTTACATTCCCGAAAGATACGCAAGCATTTCCGCGCAGTACGAGCAAATAGGAGAGGAGCTTGAATGTTGCCATATCGAATATGACGTATTTGATGACGACGTGATCCTGCAAGCCGACGCTTCTCTTCTTGATCAAGGGATTATTGTGATGGGGAAGACGAGATACAAAACGCTTGTTTTCCCGTATTGCCGTCATCTTTCAAAAGAGGCGGAAGGGCGGATAGCCCGTTTCGTGAAAGGGGGAGGACGCGTCCTATGCGTGCGTGCGGATAAGGACGAGAGCATAGTTAAAGGAGGCCTTTCGATCGAGCTTTCCGAGATCGGAAAATCTCTTGCTCCGATGCTGGAATTCAAGGGAGATTCAAGGGAAATCAAGGTCTCCCATTCAGCGCTCGAAAACGGGGATCTTTATCTCCTTTTCAATGAAGCATCCGCTCCGTCGACTTTTACGTTAAAGCTACCCTCCGAGTCGGCGTATTTGATAGAAGATCTCGCATCACCCGCCGTATTTTCGATTCCCGCAGAAGAGAAATATCTTACACGTACGCTTTCTTCGGGAGAGATGATCTGCCTCCTTTGCACAAATGAAAAAATAAAGTCGGAAGAGTCTTTCTCGCTGCATGAGGAAGGAAAGATCGAGAAATGGACGCTTCGCAGGTCGAAAGCGATGGTGATCGGGGAGGAGGAGATTTTCATGCAGGAGATTTCCGAAGCGCCGACCCCCGTGTCTCTCGGAGATTGGAGAGAACGCGTCGGGATGGATTTCTCGGGAAGCGGCGTCTATGAGTCCTCCTTTGATTGGAAGACTTCGAATGATTGTATAATAGATCTGGGAGATTTGAAATATACTTGCCGAGTCTCGATAAACGACGTGGAATATCCTTCGCGAGTGATGCCGCCATATCGCTATAAAATTTCCGCCTCCGCTTTGAAAAAGCATAATATAATACGTGTTTTCGTTACGAATTCCTGCGCCAATGCTTTCCGGTACACAAAAGCCTTTGAGAAATACGAAGCATGGCAACTGACCTCGTATTACGAGATCGAAGAAGAATATCTTTCGGATTCTCTCTCGGGCGGACTTTTCGGAGAGGTCAAACTTTTTTCTTGCGTTGAAAGAAAGAAACAGTAACCAACGCTTCCTTAATGTCCATTTAAAATTTCACTCACGGTTTGGAGACAAAACCCATTCTCTTGATATCTTTCTATGATTAGAGGCAAAGCTTCTGTGGTCTGCGGTTTTGGATGCATTAGGACAAGATCTCCTTTGGAGATATTTTTTGTGGCACGCTTTACAAGGAGGCCTACGTCGCTGTCTCGCCAATCGATCGTGTCTTTTGTCCACATAATGACTTTGAGGCCAAGTGCGGCGCATGCTTTTTCCGT
This sequence comes from uncultured Clostridia bacterium, assembly GCA_946626795.1. Lineage (GTDB taxonomy): Bacteria > Bacillota > Clostridia > Christensenellales > CAG-1252 > CAG-1252. The sequence continues at coordinate 108 of CAMOUZ010000053.1, read as the reverse complement.
CGCTTCTCCGAATGCGCCCGAGGGAGGTGCAAAGAGGTGAACGGTTTCACCCGTGACGGCGCGGATAAGATTGCAGCATACTGCGATCTCTTCTTTGTTTTGCTCCGT
>CAMOUZ010000052.1 GCA_946626795.1 uncultured Clostridia bacterium | reverse complement strand
CATAGGCCTCTGACTCCTATGGTGTAGGTTCGATTCCTACTACTCCTGCCAAAAAAAAGCGTTTTTCCGGTTGCGAGAGACGCTTTTTTCTTTTATCGCAGAATGCTTTTTCATGCGTTTCATCCGAGGTGAAAAACGAAGCCGAAAGTCCTTTCCGCAAGGGACTTGCAAGGGAGTGGAAGGATGGAAAGGAAAGAAGGCGAGACGCTTATCGGAGAGGAATCGGAGAGGGAAGAAAACAGCGTACGCGCCGCACTTCCTTTTGAAGAAAAGGATTTTTGCCGCAAGATGTCTTGTCCCCCGAAAAAAAACGTGGTATAATTTATAATTATGAAAAAGCTTTTGGTAGTTGTTTTGTCTTTGCTTTTGCTCGTCACGGTATGCGCCGCCTCTTTCGGCTGTAAGAAAAAAGAGGTAAAAGGCGATTCCGATTATTATCTTTATTCCTATGATATGAATACGAAATCCTTCGTGAAAGTCGGCGCCTCGGTGCGATTTAACGATGATCTCACGGAGTATATTTATACCTTCAACGACGGCTCTCTCACGATCGGCGGAAAGGCGACGCACAGCGACGTCCCGAATATGTACACCTTGGAATGCAAGGCGGAGCAGATCGAGCTCGTGACGAATAAATATCGGCAGTATCTCGTTTCTTCCGGCGTAAGCGCGGAAGAATTGGAGACCTTCGACATTTTGAAAAACAGCATTTCTCCCCAAATGCAGTTGATCTCGTATGAAGGCTCGCTCTTTACGAGCGCTTCCGTGGAGCTTTTTCATGCGCAGGACGAAGGAAAAAGCGACGTTTTCGAGGGTGAGTTCATTATGACCGCCACGGGCGAAGCCGTGTCTCTCCACGGCGGAAATCTTTACACTACGGACGACGACGGGAACTATACTGTCAAAGCGGGGTATTATACCGTTTCCAACGGCATTCTTACGCTGACCACCGTGGACGCGGATGGCAAGGACGCCTATACGAACGGCGTGCTCACGCGCAAACGTTATCTGATGGCGAAGATGACCATGCCCGCAGAGTTTGATCTCATCGGCACGGATTTCGAGGAAGAGACGGAAGAGTCGAAATGGTATTCTCTCATCAAAGATGAATTCGATTCTTACGCAGGCAAGACGATCGCTTTATTGACGGATAGCTTCTATTCCGCGTCGTTGGATTGATCTCCCGCGCTCGGACCGTTTTATCGCGTCGCTCGCCCGAAGCAAGCCTCCTTTCAAGGGAGGGATCGCCTCGGGTGTTTTTTTTGTAAAATCCCGAAATATCCGATGATCTCACGAAAAGATTTCCCGCCTCATCGTCGAGCTTTTTGCGGGAGGCGCCGCGTCGTTTTCTCCTCCTCCGCCCGATCGAGCCTTCTTTCGTTTTTTAGTTTTTGAATAAGATAATTTAATAATCATTGACAAACGCGCGCGCATACGCTAAAATTTTCCTGTATAGCTCTGCGCGCGAGTACGCGCTCGCGTGGCATAGGATATGCAGCTCGGAGGAATTATGACTAAGAATCTTCACACAAAAATCTTTTTGATCTTGCTCGTATGTTTTACGCTGGCGTTATTGGCGTTTGCCTGTACGCCGAAGACCGTGACGGTCTTGCCCGAAGATGGTTCGGGCGGATCGGGAGGAGGAGATACTCCCGTGATAGACGTCGTCGGAGGAGAGAAGACCGATATTGCCATCGGTGATTTCTTCTCGTATCTCGGCGATGCGATCAAGACGGACGACGAGAGCGATCAGCTGGCTTTTGATCTTGTTTCGAAGGAAATGACCGTAGTGGAGAGCGGCAAGACCTTCAAGATGTATGTCGACCTGAGCTGTAAGTACGATCGCAGAGACGATGACAAAACCGAGCTGTTATTCGAGGTGCGTTCTTTTGATACGCGCGCGGTCGTGTTTGGGCTGTATTATGTAAAAGGCGTTTTCTATCTCAACGTGCCGAATGAGGACGGCGGCATCACCCTTTATTTCGACGATATCAGTTTCGGAGACATCGCGAAGGTGGCTTCGGACGCAGTTTCTTCCGTTCAGTCTTCCATCGGAGACGTGATGGCGACGAATATCTCGGTTTTGGACGAGACGGTGGGCGAGCTCGTCACGGAAATCACGAAGAATGCTTTCAAGAGCGTCACCAAGACCACGAAAGGGGATGACACACAGCTCGTCTTGAAGACGGATTTCAATAAGATGTTGAAATTCCTGATGTCCACCTTGAACATCGCAAAGTCGGTTTTGAATAATCAGTACAAAGTGGACAGCATGCTTTCCTCCGTCTTCGGCATCACGATGACGAATATCACGAACTATACTTTCGAGAACATCACGGCGGATCTCATTGTGAATATCCGCGACGGGAAGCTCGTCAGTATGGACGTGGACCTCGGCTACGGCGTGGACAAATTCGCTTTGGATATGACGGTGGACAGCAAGTACATCGGAAATAACCCCGCCGGAATGCGCGACATCGTCTTCCCCGAGTTTACGGAATACGAGCGTTTCAGCATTATGAATATCGCGCTCGGCTTCGAGGTGGCATTCGAGAATGCGAGCAAGAAGACCGTCACGGTGGACAATCTCGTCGGCGGCATGCTCAAACGCTATTTCGGCGTTTCGGATCTCGGCGATTTCGGCGCGAGCAAGCTGACCCTCGGCGAGGGCACGATCGGCTTGTACGTGGATCTCAACGCCGAGATGAGTTGGAATAAAAACGATAAGAATTATATCGAGCTTCGCATTTACAATAATAAATCCCGCGAATCGACGGATCTGATCGGCACGGCGTATTACGTCGGCAGTAAGAATTCGCTGTACGTGGATCTCTCTTATCTCGGCTTGCCGAAATTCGTCTATAAGGGGCTGAATCTCGCTTCCGTCTTGAAGACCTTTGTCGTGAGCGCCGCTGCGGATATGTTCGGCACGGCGGAGTCTTCCTCGGCGGAGAGCCTCGAAATGCGCGAGCTTATCGTGGATGCTTTCGGCGATCCCGGCGATGATTACGAGACCGCGATGCGCAAGGTGGTGACGAACGGCGTGTATGAGCTGTCCGCCGCGGAAGGCGAGACGCCCGAAGTGACGCTCAGCGTCATCGACATCATCGATAAAGTCCTCTCCACCATCGAGAAGCGTCCCGAAGGCAGGAAGTCCGTCCGCGTGACGGCGGATCGTGAGATCCTCTTCAATCTTGTCGGCAGGGCGAGATCGAGCGCAAAGGATACGCTTGAAAAAGCCGAGGCGAATAAAGCGGCGGATCAGGCGCTGAAAGACCTCACAGAGACGCTCTCCACTGCGGAGACCGCTCTCGAAAATGCAAATGCGGCGCTCGTGGATCTCCAAAGGCAGTATGACGTGGAGTCCGATCCTTTTGAAAAATTGGAGCTGAATAAAAAGATCACGGTTGCGAAAAAGACTTTCTCCGATGCGAAGACCGATTATGACGAGGCGCTCGCGGCTTTTGAAGAATGCGAGAAGAAGCTCGATAAAGCCATCGAATCCGCAGAGAATAAATACAGACTCTTCGACAGTATTTATTCCGCGGTCAACAAAGTGTATTCCACGACGGATCTCGCCATTCGTTCTCTCAGCGTCGAGCTCGGGATTGCGGACGGCTTCGGTATCTTCCTCGACGCGAAGGTCAAGCTCGCGGATGACGACACCTATCTGAATGTAAAGATTGATCCGCTTCTCATCGGATACACGCCTGTATTCGTCGTGCCCAAAGCGGATTTCGACGCTTCCGGTTATTCCTCTCTCGAAGAATTTTCGGCGGTCTCGCTCTCCGCGATGCTGACGATCTCCGGGGATACGGGCAGCATGAAGAGCAGAAACCTCGGCAACGCCCTCGGCAATGCGATCGCGGAGCTCAATGCGATCCTCGGTGTGGAGAACAGGCTCTCGGGCGGCGTGGACGTCACGCTGGACGCGAACCTCATCTTCGATCCTATCAACGTCGCCTCTTATTTCGGCGGAAGCAGGGTTTCCTTGAATCTCTCGAATATCGAGCTTGCGGTCCGAGTCTATAAGAAGCCCGACGCGAATACCGTGGCGCTCACGGATGAAAATAGGCTTCTCTCGATTTATTACGGCGAATACGCGGCAGGGGAGAGCGCCATCTTCATCGACGCTTCCGTGCTGTCCCTCTCGAAGGACGGCAACGGCTTGCCCAAAATGATGTATAAGATCCGTCTCGAAGATCTTTTCTCCGAGATGGCGTCTACGGAGACGGAAGTCCCTGCCGTGCAAGAAGTCTCGGCGGCGGATGCGATGTCCTCCGAGCAGATCTTCTCCGTTCTCGGCGGTTTCTTCGGCGGCGTGACCTTGGACGACGAGCTCTCCGTGATTCTCGCCGATCGCTTGATCTCCACCTTGATCGATCTCCTCGCGAGCTTGGATAACGGTCGTACGGTCTTCGGTAGACTCTTCAACGCCACCGACCCCGACACCGTCTTGAAGCTTGACAATTCTTCCGAGCATCCCAGCAAGGTGTATCTCAGCACGGCGGACGGTTTCAAGATCGGCGCCACCCTCGTCTTCGATACGAGCGCGGGCGACACGGGCGCGGACGTCAGCCTCGACGAATACATAAATCCCTCGGTGAACGTCCTCGTTTCGGACATCTCCGTGGATCTTTTCAAGAAAGAAGTGCTCCCCGCTTCCGTGAAGGCAGGCGCGGGCAAAACGTATCGCGAGCTGAATACTCTCGAAACCGTCTACGTGCAGTTTGAGGCGGATCTCGATTATGCGTTCCGAGACATGGAGTATTCTCTCACGGATTTCGCGCATCTCTTGGCGGAGCAGGAGGGCATGCCCGCGGGTATCGCGGAGCTTCTCCTCGCTTCCGATTTGACCCTCGACGTCGATGATCCCATCGACGGACATTTCAAAGCGCGCGTGGGTGCGAACATCGGTTTTGTGAACGGTCTCGAATTCAATGCGAAGATCGAGCTCTTGCGTGAAGCGGACGGCGTGGAGAAGAAGCTTGCCGACCTTTATTATGACGGCATATATCTCTATGTGGACGCGGAAGGTCTCTCGCATTCCGAAGCGGACGGCGGTCTCTATGGTTTGAACTTGCCGAAATTCAAGGTCAAAGTCAATAATCTGCCTTGCGGCTGCGGCTGTCGCGCCTGTCTCGAAGCGGGCCTTTGCGACGGTATGAGCTGCGGAGACGGATGTCAATGCAAACATTGCGTCTCAGGCGCTGCGGCAGAGGACGAAGAGGCGGGAGATTCTCTCTCCACCGTGCGCAGTATCATCGATCTGCTCGACGCCGTAAACCTCACGGATCGCGGCTTGATGATCGCCTTGGAGAGTTACAGCCTCGATACTTTCCTGAATATCATGAAGATAGGCTCTTTCGGGGATACGCTTCCCGATCTGACGCCTTCTTTCCGCGTGTATTTCAAAGACGGCGTGGAGCTCGGAATGCATGTTTCCTATAAGACGAGCACGACGGATTATGTCGATGTCACGATCGGCAAATTCGGCGTCTCCTTCGACGCGGGATCCGTTTCGCCGAAAAAGGACGAGTACGGTCTTTTGAATTTCAATGAGCCGGGCAAGATCGCGGCGGAGCTCAGCGGAAGGCTCTATCTCGAACTCGAAGCGAGTAATGAGAAACTGACCACCCTCGTGCAGTCTTTCGTGGATGGCGTGAAGTTCGGCGTGGAGGCGAGAGAGAAAGTGGTCTACGATCTCTCCTTCGACCTCAAAGTCAATGCGAATATGCAGGATTTCGATCTGAATTCCGAAGATCCCGATATCCTCGGCGCCGTTCTCGGCTCGGAAGTGTATTTCGCTCTTTATAACGACGTCTCTCAGACGGAGCGTGAGCTTATGCTCGCCTTGTACGCCGACGGAAACGGGATGGTTTATGCGCGCGCGCCTTGGCTCGGCATAGATCCCGTTTCTTATCGCTTCTCGAATGAGGTGGTGGATGTGTCCGCGGCGTCTGCGGATTCGGTCGCTGCGGCGGATCAAGACGCATTCTCCCTCGGGCTTGCGAAGCTTATCTTTGATAAGGAAGGCTTCGCCGTCTCGCTGACGGGCGCCTCGGTGACGAATATCCTCCAAATGCTCTTTGGCTTGGATCAAGTGAAAGATATGAGGCTCGACGAGCTTTTAACCTCCGTGGAGGCAGGCGTCGGATTAAATGACGGCATCAGCATCAATCTCGGCGCGATCTTCGACGGCGCCGAGATCCGCGCTTCCGTTACGGGCATGGGCATCGGCATCGAGCAGACCCTCGATCTGACGCATTATATTTATAAAGACGGATTGGATGCGTCTCATTTCGTGGAGCTCGGCACGGATGCGGAGGGAAATCGTCCCTTCCTCGGGAATGTTTCCGCCGGCATTACGGTGACGATGGATCTCACGACGGGCGACTTCAATTACGACGCGTCGAGTATGGTGGGAAGCATCGCCTCCCTCTTCGACAATGAAAGCGTCTCGAATATTTTCGAGCAGGTGAGGACGTATCTTGTGACGGAGGGCAATATGGGCGAGCTCATGAAAGCGCCCGTCACCTTGCGCCTGGACGTCAATGCGGATCTCAATGATCTCAGTTATCTGCAATTCTCTTTCACCGTGACGGGGAAGGAGGGCGGCAAGGACGTCGATCTTCTCTATATCGGATACGATTATGCGTACGACGCAGCGCAGAAAAAAGGAAAGGATACGGTGTATATCGACCTTGCGCTTCTCGGCACGCCGAAATTCAAGGTGGAGAATGCGGACATCCTCTCCAAACTCAAACTCTCCGACGCGATCGGACAGGTGAAAGGGCTTTTGCCCGCGGCGACGGAGAGCGAGGAAACTCTCGATTGCGGATGCACTTGTCCCGAATGCGTCGCGCAGGGTTATTGCACGAAAGCCACCTGCAAGCAGGGCTGTGACTGCGAATGCCATACTCTCATCGGTCTCTTGAATAGCGTCATCGCGAAGGTTTATTTCGCGAAAGAAGGGGTGATCGGCGTGGTCACCACGGCGAATAGCCTTGCCGTCGTGACGGCGCTTCTCGGTCTCGATATCATCTTGCCGGAGGGCATCATTTTCGACGCGGAGGTGGATCTCGCGAAGATCGCGGTGGAGCTCGGCATCTCTACGGAGGATCATACGAATCACTTCGGCATCGGCGTCTCCGATCTCACCGTCGCATTTGCTCCGCGCGACATTTTGAAAGATAAAGCGGATTTCCGCGATTGGTCCGAGCTCACGGTGGGCTTTGCGCTCAGCGCGGATCTCGATATGGTGATGGACGGTCTCTATGCGAAGACACTCAGCGAGTTCATTTCCGGAAACGTGGGCGGAGATTCCCTCGCCATTCAGGTGGGGAATAATACGGCGCAGGATATCGTGCGTTATTCCTTCCGCGTGGAAGTGGCGGCGAGCGTCGCCCTGCACGGCAAGAGCCAAGAAGGCGAAAAGACCATTCTCCCCGGACTGAATGATCCCGATGCAGAGCTTTGGCTCTCGCTCTATCTCAAAACGGGCGAGGGCGAAGTGGACGAGAAAGATTCCGTCTTTACCTTCTATTACAATTCGGCGGACAAGCTCTCCGATACTTCCGCG